>JAIOQY010000080.1 GCA_021108435.1 Candidatus Aegiribacteria sp. | reverse complement strand
AAAAGCTGGCGAGGACATATCACTCGCGGAACAACTCATTGAAAAAGGTCTGCTGGTAAAAACAGAATTCGGAGGTAACTATTTTTACATCAGATCATTTTCCCGGTAACAGTAGAATAAGCAGATGGTTCTGATTAATCATGATATCGAAGCATATATTATGAAGTCAGGTGATATTCTTCATGTTCTCCTGCTGTATTATGGGTAATCGCATATCCATCTGCAGTAAATATCAGAAAGGGAGTAAGATCAATGAAGACAGGAGCAGTATTTCTTGTGTTTTCTATTATCAGTACAGTGTCTGTCGCAGGGGATTTCCTGGGAGATCAGGTAGATGCTCTGATGGTGCTGATAGAAGATCACGGTCCTGATGCGGTGATTGAACACATTGAGAAGTTCGAACCTGTCCAGAGACTGCAGCTCTACGAGCTGGCCCGTGAACTCTACATATTCAGTGAATGGGAGGGAAGGAATTTAGACGATTACATAACTGTAATGGATTCCGGAATAGAGGAAGCTCTCTATCAGGCTAACAGTTCATCGGATTCCTTCACAATCGCAGTATTCCTGGATATGGCAAATGTAATGTCCTACAACCTTTCGGCCGACCTGGCGGAATGCTGGCCGGGCGATACTCTCACAAGGCACAGAAGGCACTTCGAACGGGGTCTTTCAGCGGCCCTTCAATGTATCGAATGGCGTCATGAGCTGGATAAGGGACCTTACTCTTTC
Organism: Candidatus Aegiribacteria sp.; assembly: GCA_021108435.1. NCBI lineage: Bacteria > Pseudomonadati > Candidatus Aegiribacteria > Candidatus Aegiribacteria sp. Next base: position 14,032 of record JAIOQY010000080.1, on the reverse strand, counting down.
TTTATGGCTTACTGGGCAGCCGGAATTCACCAGCTCTCTCTGGGTCGCCACAGAGAAGCTATTTACAGCTTCGTGAAATCCCTTAACAGCGCACAGCAGCTGACAATCGATGCAGGCAGGCCACTCGGAGTTTCACCGCAGGCGGGATTCGAGCTGTTGCTGGCCCACGGCTATCTTGGACTGGCGATGCAGATATGCGGAGAAGATGAGGGAAGTCAGTTTGAAAACGCCATACAGGCTTTCCAGGAAGGTGTCGAGTACCCTGAATGGGGGGGCGATGATTACAGCTTCGGTATCGCGCAGCTGATGTGGGCGCGGGACCGGATAATAAGGGAATAGCGACCACTCTATCAGCGCAGGCCTGCCGATGATATTTCCGGGCTTTAGTTACTCACCCTGGTACGCTCTGAGTTGAATGAGCGCCTCTTCCACCGCTTCACTGTTTGAAGCGTCAGGTTCGAGCAGCAGATACGTCTCCATCTCGGTGATAGCTTCATCGATCAATCCCTGACCTGCATAGATGATCCCCAGATTGTAATGAGCCTCCGCATAATCGGGATTGATCCTGATTGCTTCCTCCAACTCTATGCCGGCTTCATCATATCGACCCTGCCGGGAGTAGGCAGCACCAAGATTGTAGTATGCCTCTGCATAATCAGAATTTATTCTTATTGCTTCTTCGTATTTGGAGACAGCCTCACTGAGACGATCCTGTGCGGCATAGATGACTCCGAGATTATAGTGAGCTTCCGCATAATCCGGATCGATCCTTATTGTCTCCTCAAATTCGGCAATCGCCTCATCATAGCTGTTTCTGTCGCTGTATATGCCTCCCAGTGCATTGTGCACATGAGCATTATCAGGATCGATACGAATAGCTTCTTCATATTCTTCAATTGCCTCATCTATCCGATCCTGCTGTGAGTAGATATACCCAAGACGACCGTGTGCTTCTGCATGTTCCGGATCAAGCCTGAGAACTTCCAGAAATTCTGCAACGGCACTATCCAGTTCTCCCTGCCGGGCGAATTCGATTCCCTGCTCCATGTGCTCGCTGGTCGAAGAGGAAGAAGTTTCCCCGCATGCAGAGAGCATTCCAATCACCAATGCCAGTATCAGCAGAAACATACGAATCAGTTCATGATTCTTCATCCTTTTCCTTCCTTGTTCCTCCCGGTATCACCGGGTTTAGTCGCTGAATAAACCTCTCCAGCTTATTCATTATGATTCTGTAGCACTGAATTGATATTCAGAACAGCTAAAATACTGCGAACAAAAGATAAGTATAATTTCTTTTCAGTGCATACCCTATCAGGAGTGATCTCATAAGAAGATTAATGGATATGATAATTGGTTAGACAGCCCCCATGAAATCATTATGTTTCGAAGTAGTGTCCATGTCAGAAGTACTCAACGGATACTTGATCAAAGAACATCTGGAAAGTTCCGGTTAAATGGAACGTTTTGAAAATGAGGGAAAATTGATTCCCTCTTCAGAAAGGATACGCAGGAATAATGATGCTCATACTGTCAGTACTTATAGCGCTTACTCCTCCACCGGGTGTAATCCATCACGGAGAGGAAATCTTAACTGCCCAGGAAATGATTCAGTTGATGGACGAGGCTTCCGTCGTTTTCGTAGGCGAGAAGCATGATGACAGCCTTGCCCATCAATGGGAACTCTTCCTCTGGATGACCATGGCTTCCTTTGATCGTTTTCTTGCGCTGGAGATGTTTGAAACTGATGTACAGGAAGTGCTTGAGGATTACCTTGCCGGGAAACTCACTCTGGAGGAGTTCCTTGAGGGAAGCAGACCATGGGGAAATTACATCGAGGATTACCATCCGCTTGTTGAGTATGCAGCTTTGAACGGCTACGGTGTTATAGCTGCTAATGTACCCAGGCGGTATGCAGCAGCGGTTGCAAGAAACGGCTGGGAAGGCCTGTCGGGAATCGAGGGGGGAGATGTCTTTCTCAGTACAGATGTCGATTCCACGAATGAATCTTACAGAGAGCGATTCATGGCCACAATGGAAGCAATCAGCAGCCAGATGCAGAGCATGCCCATGGATCCTTCAAACATGTACAGGGCACAGCTTCTCAAAGACGCTGTCATGGCTTCATCAATAACCGGTCAGAGCTGCCTTTTCATATGCGGCAGCTTCCACAGCGACGAACGCTCCGGTATCCCGGATCAGCTTGAATCCGGGGTTACATACCTTACGGTGAAGATAATCGGAGAAGATGAACCGTGGGACGCTGATCAGGCGGATTTTGTGATCGTTCGATAGATCCGGACTGAAGATCATTTGTCACACTCGAGGAGATGTAATCATGGATCCACGTAAATGGAAACATCTCAGCAGAAGATCAGCAGGAAAGTCGCATACCTTGTTATAGGAGTCGGAGCCTTTTTGCTGGCCTGGACAGCCGGCATGTTCCAGATAGTCGCTCTGGCTTCAAGAGCGTTCGCTTTTTACTACATGATCCAGTGTTTTGTGGCTGTCACTGTTGCGAAGGGAGTATTTCGCAAGGTCTGGATGATGATGGTTGCACTTATTCTGCTTGGAATAACCCTCTTCGCAATTCCGGTCAGCTGATGCGGGTTAGAGCATTGATAGGAAATATTATCTGATCTGACTCTTTTCCATGTCGAGTGCGTTGCTGAGCTTATCGAGAAGATCAGATAAACGATATGGTTTTGGAAGGAAACCTGATATTCCGCTATCGCCGAACTGCTTCTCAACATCCTTCCTGCTGTAACCACTCGATATTATCACAGGTATAGCGGGATCTATATCCCTGAGTCTTGAGCAGGTCTCTTTTCCGTCCATGTTCGGCATTGTAAGATCAAGAACGACACAGATAATCTGTTCCCGGTTCTCCGTAAATAAATCGAGAGCTTCCTGTCCTCCAGCTGCTGTCATCACTGAAATTCCAAGTGTTTCCAGCATCTCTCTGCCGACTGAAAGAACAGTTTCGTCATCATCAACAAGGAGAATGGTTCCCCTGCCGATCAGTTTGCTGTCATTCCGTAATTCCTCCGGCTCTGAATCTGAGGAATCCGTACATGCCGGGAACGCTATCAGCACATTTGATCCCTTCCCGGGTTCGCTTGAAACTTTTATAGCACCCATGTGCCCTCTGACGATTCCTATCACAGCGGCAAGACCAAGCCCTCTGCCGAAAAATTTTGTGGTATAGAACGGATCAAACATACTGGCAATTGTTTCCTGACTCATTCCGCAACCCGTATCCGATACTTTGATGAACGCATAAGCACCTTTAAGCTTTTCCTGTGTTATGTATTCCTCAGGCATTTCGGAACCGTCAAATTCCATTACGCCTGTATCAAGCCTGATGATACCGCTCCTTTCACCGATTGCTTCTGAAGCGTTGGTGATAAGATTCATGACTACCTGACTTAGCTGTGAAGTATCGGCCTTGATTGGCGGCAGCTCTTCTGCCAGGTTGTAACTTAGAACTATGTTCTTTGATATTGATGTTTTGAGAAGATAAGCCATTTCTTCAACAACATCGTTAAGGCTCAGAACTTCGATTATGAATTTTCCTTTGCCTGAATACGCCAGCATCTGCCTGCTGTGCTTTCTCGATCTGTACGATGTTTGCATGCGTTGAAGAAGACGGAGAAAGATCTCTAAGAGCAAGATCAGCGTTTCCAAGAATACCCACAAGCAGATTGTTGAAGTCATGAGCTATACCACCTGCAAGAATACCAAGGCTTTCCAGCTTCTGGGCATGCTGAACACTCTTCTCGAATTCAAGGCGTTCCTCCTCTGCCCTTCTTCGATCCGATATGTCTCGAACAATTGTCTGGAGGTAGTTCTCGCCAGCAATAGATACTTTGTTCAGGGCTACTTCCGCGTAAAAGGGAGTTCCGTCCCATTTGCTGTGAAGCCATTCAAAAATCTGGGGTACATCCTTGAGCGCTTCTGTTGCTCTATTTTTTCCTGAAACGCGGGATTTCGAACCATCTGGCTGTAGCTCCGGGGAAAACCGGTAAGGTGATTTCCCGATAATCTGCTCTCGCGTGCAATCGAACATTCTCAGTGTTACCGGATTACAATCCACTATCCTGTAATCCTTCATTATGAATATCGCGTCCCTTGCTGAACTGAAAAGACTGCGGTAGCGTTGTTCGCTTTCCCTCAGCGCGTTCTCCGCTTTCTTCCGTTCCAATATCTCACGCATGAGCATATCGTGTGAAAGACATCCTGCAAGCGATACTGCGAATTTTGAAACAACACTTCGAAGCTGATTGATCTCCCTCTTCTCAAAATGCTCTTCTCTGGATACTGAGTAGAGTTTGAGAACACCTATTTCATTCAGGGGAAATATCGTAAACATCCCCCTGTCCATTCCGCTTTCAGTGACCAGCTCCTGAAAAGCTGCCTCAGAAGAGGATACACTTACAACTTCGCCGGTTCTGAGGGCTTCAAAAAGAGGGCTGTTAATAGAAAGGTGAGTATCCTTTACCTTGAATTCAGGATGGGCATATATGAGGGAGACTCCATCGGAATCCTGCATTTTTGACAGGAAAACATCTCTTATCCAGACGGATACGAATCCCAGGTTCTTTCTCAGCATCAGTGCCTTGAGAAACTCGATGCAGTTTTCCCTTACTTTGATCGAAGTGCCGATTGAAAGTGACAGTTCGTAAAGAAGAGAAATCTCCTGAATAGTCTTTCTGGAATCCGTTCTGTCCTTACTCATACAAAACCATTACAACCGTTGTAAGATTCAGATATTCAAGATATCGCTCTCCCAGGGACGAAATTTCTCCCAGTGTCATGGCTCCTTCAGGAATTTCCCTGTTATCAGCAGACCGGGCTCCACGAATTATTGCCTTGAGTTCCTCAGAATATTCATTCTCAAGAAGAAGTGCTCTGGATATGCAGTCAGAGACAAGACAGTGACGAATACTTTTACCGGAAGGTACCCGGCAATCTTCCGCAGCCATCTGTGCCGCCTTGATCAGAGATTCCTTATTCCCTCCGAGAATATCCACTACCGCATTGCCCTGCACTTCCCCTCCACAGACAATGTCTCCGTCAGCGGTCAGCGCAACAGTGGCGCGTCCGATATTTTCACAACCCTCCCTGAATAATCCTAGAGGGTATTCTTTTGCTATATCATAGAAGTCGTTTTCAGAAAACTTCCTGCCCGAATCCATCTCTACAGCCTCGCGGTATACTTCAAAAGCATTTTCCCAGTTGAATTCGCTGATCAGGTTTCGATCCGTTCGTGTAGCGACAAGTGGACCCATCATTCTCTTCCAGCCATGCCGAGCGCCAAGACAACCTTCAAGCTTGACAAGAGCCACTATCGCGGCATTATTGAAAAATCCCTCGGATGAGAAAAGGCAAAGGTCTTTCTTCATGCTCTGATACCCGGCTCCTCCTCCGAAATAATTAACGGAATTACCCAGCTTGTTCAACATCTCCGAAAGGAATAATCCGATATTCGGAGCCATCCCGTCGATCAGAATAATGGCGGTGTATTTCTTATCGGATTCAATACTTTGAAATCCGGTAAAATCAGGAATTTTTATGGAATCCGGTTCTTTAATACCCACTACAGCCGGTTTTTCTATCCCTGGCATTTTTCGTATGATCGCGCCTTCTGTGGATTTCGATTCGCCATGAATGACTCCGGGATAAATCCCGCCGAAAAAGCATATACCCTTTTCATTCAGATCACTTGTCAGACCCTCTATATCAGGGATGCTATCTTCCCCTATAAGAATCATGACCACTTCATCGTCCTTCACATCAAGCAGGGAAACAGCTTCAACGATATTCTCTCGATTCACTTCAGGTAGAAACATATTCATCCTCGCTTTTCTGCTTACCATTACAATTATTCTATCCGAATTCCGATCCGGTGCCAAGCCGAAGAATCTCTCCTGAAGGCTCTACACCTGATACAGGTCATGCTCAAACAGCTCAGGTAAATATGTTTAACCTCAAAAGAGGGGAGGACGAAAGCCCTCCCCTCCGCTAATCGATGTTGAAATAACCTTACCTGAGAACCATCATCGACTTCGAATCGGTAAACCCTGGCGTCGAGAGCCGGAGGTGGTAAACTCCTGCGGGAACTACGCCCCCACGCCCGTCAGTAAGGTTCCACAAAATGCTGTGATCGCCGCTCTGAAGTTCACCGTCATGAATGGTCGCTATCTTTCTCCCGCTTATATCAAACACATCGATCGTGACGTTTGATATCGATGCTATGCTGAAGTTAAGAACCGCTGACTCGTATGCAGGGCTCGGACCCAGATAATTCAGTCTGTTGTTCAGAACTGGTGATTCAGTCTCTCCGACACCGACACCGGTAACATCGATTGAGCCAGGATAGGTATTGAAATTTCTGGCCCACACGGTGATGTTGAGTATACCTGTAGTGGTGGGTTCCACATAGATCTCAGCCTGACCGGAAGCGTCCGTTGTGACCACTTCGTAAATCTCACCGGTCTGCCAGTTTCCCTTCTGCAGGCATACTCTTGCATTCTCGACAGGAGCGCTGTCATCACTCACAGTTACACTTATGTATGTAGAACCGTCAATAGTACTCGGGTGGGTGACTTCAAGCTTTCCGGCAACTTCTGTCCACATCGGTAGTTCAGGATCACCAAAAAGTGTGTATTCCTTCAAACACCAGTCCATGTAGGTGCTGCAGGGGGGAACATAGTAATCCATACTTGTCGCGTGCGCGATGCCAAGGTTGTAGATATCGGTTTCCCAGTGATCGATGTAGAATCTTATGCATAGCATCTCGCTCGGGCCTTTGCACGGACCAGCGAAATTGCCCCAACCGTATCTCGTATTGAAGCACCCGAATCCACCACCATCAGGCGACGCGAGCCAGGCATCAGCGCAGCACTCGTAGCCATCGAGGTAACCTATATGGCATGAAATGGATTGCCAGAGAGCGGGAAGCCCTCCGGATGATATGTTCGTCTGGGCCATGATGTGATCCACAGTATAGTTGCTGTAAGCAGATGTCCACATATAGGTCTTGCTGCCGTGGCTTGCATGATAGACATGATGCGGCCCGGCATCGATCATATTTATCGTATTGGTTGCGTTGTTGGTCCCTTCGGACTCATAGAGTTTTTCCTCTTCCCAGGCGCTGCCGGGAATGTAGGCGGAGATAGCTTCCGCGGAAGCGCTGCCGGGGATATAGGGGGAACTCCAGAGTATTCCTGTAGTATAGCCTATCCGGAGCTCTCTAGAGCCTGTTTCGAAATAATCGACTGTCCGAATGCCTTCATACAGAAACACTTTATCGATAAAGAGATCGGCTTCCGGTAAGGAATTCACGCTGGCTCTGCCGACAAAGAGATCGGGATGGTAGTCGACCTGGTCATAACCCGCAGGTTGAGGATACTGGTAGGGATAGGGAACCTCACCCCAGATTCCGTTGCCGTTGGCGTTCCAGAGATCATCTCCTGGAATAGCATCGTTGATATCAACGAAGTAGAGATCGGCCGGTGCGATCTCCGAATATGACGAACTTCCAACCAGCTTCGCGTCGCGGCAGACAACCTTGTCATCGTCGCCGAAGATCAGGACATAATCAGTACCTTCATAACGGCAGTCAGTCAGAAAAGCTCTCATGCTCTGTGGAAGGTCAACACATGAGGAGTATTGTGACTCAACCCAATCTGTTGTGTAAACATTCGCTGGAACGCCTTTTAAAGTTTTCCAGTCAGCCAGCAGCTGAGCCTGAAGCTGGTATTCCGGATTAGTGATAATCACGTACTGCCCGTACTCAAGATCTCTTTCCGGAATGATAACGGCGCCCGAGGGACTGACGCCGTCAGGATTTACGACGAATCTTCCTGCGATATCCATGGCCTTATCCTCGCTGGCCCGGGTCCTTCTGGAAACGAGATTGACAGACTGGTCATACTCGTAAGTCACCCGAAGGGTCATCTGTGACAGAACCTGGATGGTCCTGCTGGCAGGATTCCATCTCACAGGATAAACCACCGCGTACGCGATGGGTATCCCCCAGTAGACACTGGAACTGTGCAGAGATGCCATTTCCCGCGGGAAGGGGGTATCCCTTCCATATATTTCAGGGTCAGGAGGAGACTGCATGTGATCCATCTCAACTGAGAGTGGAACAGGCTCATTTGCCGGCATTACATCGTAACCACCGATCAGATTCGTATAATCAGCAGCAACAACTTCTATCCAGGTTGCACTGCATCCAGTGGGAAGAGCAATCCTCACCGGCATTATCGGAAGACAGGGCGCTCCGTCGTGGATTATGTAAGGGAGTCCGGGAACAGTCACTGCTGTATAGATTCCCTCAGAGATAAGGTTTACATCGGCCCGGTCAAAGGGAATTGTAACCGTCAATTCACCTGCCACGCTGAACGCAGCAACAACGAGAAGAAGCAGAGTTACCCTAAACATGTTTACACATCCTCCTCTCCGAGGATTAAACAATAATATCAGTATTAAGCATAGTTTCTTGATATTACTAAACTTATAAGATTATATGTACAATCTTTACAGACAGAGCAAGTAGAACGTTACAGAACCTGTTTTTGCCTGTATATTGAATGGATATGAATGCAGGAGGAAAGAAAGTGAGTACTGACTCCAGAAAAAATCTGATCGAGAAGGGCATGAGAGCCGGCGATACAGATATGTACGATGAGGATCTGGTCTGGTCGCGGAACAGCGGAGACAAGATAGACATCGGTGAAGTCCTCATGCGGGTAATCAGAACGATTAACAAAGCTTTACCTCTTTCCCGAAAACTACGAGTCCTTTCCATCGGTTCCGGATCTGAACCGCAGTTCCAGATTCTGGAATCAGCCTTCCGTGGAGGTATGTACCTTCTCGATATCGACAGTGTACCTCTTTCCATCGTCAAGGATCGTATTCAAAGGCAATGGATAGAACACGTTACCACTATAATGGCGGATTACAACAGGGTTCTTGTCCGGCCGGAAAAGGCGGAACAGTTCCTGAAGGACAAACTGGACGGTAGAAAACCGGACCTTATCACTCTCCATCATTCTCTTTACTACTGCGATGAATCGGTCTGGAAAGAATTCTTCGTAAGTCTATACCGAAAGATTCTTGCCCGTCGGGGAGCAATCCATGCTGTGATGATGGCTTCAAACAGCGAAGACCGGTACTCCACAACCTGGCTCTACAATCATTTTGCCGGCAAATTTTTCAATTGCCGTAATGATCAGGATCTGAACTCCTTTGGCGCGGCACTGGAGAAGAACAGAGTATTCAGCAAAGCGAAGATTTTAAGGCAAACTCACTGTGTTAATTTCTTTGTTGATGATTTCGAGAAATTCATGGCGGTGATCTGGATGATCCTTCTTTACCCCAACGTGCATAAGTACAGTCTTGAACAGAAAGAGGAGATCACCGATCATATCTTTGACAATTTCTGGATGAAGAAGAAACCGCTTGTTCAGATACAGGATCATCTTGTTATCGAAAGGAACATGGGGTCAAATCTTTCCTCTTGATATCAAGAAGAAAGATTTGACCCCAATGCCCTCCTGATGGCCTGGATATGTTCAGGGGTTGTTCCGCAGCAGCCACCGATTATCGACACGCCGGCATCAACCAGTTCCTTTGACTTCTGCGCCATGAATTCAGGTGTTTCCGGGTAAATAAGTTCCCCGTTTTCAATTAAGGGAAGGCCGGCATTTGACTGGATTATAAGCGGAAGAGTAGTGTGCTTTCTGTATTCCCTGGCAATCCTTATCATGTTTTCGATTCCGTTTCCGCAGTTGGAACCAACTACGTCCGCGCCAGCTTCTTCCAATTCGCATGATGTCTTTTCTATTGTATCACCCATGATCGTGAAAAAACCTTTGGGGGTCGGATCGTAAGTCATGGTCGCCATGACAGGGATTCCAGGTGCTTTCTTTTTTGCGGCTTTCAGAGCCAGAAGCATCTCTCCGAGATCCATCATCGTCTCGATACAGATTACATCACATCCTGATTCAGCAAAGGCCTGCATCTGTATTTCAAAGCTTTCGTATATGTCCTCAGGATCGGTATTACCATAGGGTTTCAGGATCTTTCCGCAGGGGCCGCAGGAGGCTGACACATACGCCCTGCCCTCAACAACACTCTTCACAGCCTTCACTGCATTTCTGTTTATCATGGGCGCTTCATCCTCAAGAGAGTAAGAAGCAAGTTTCAGGGGAGATCCCCCGAATGTATTCGTCTGGATTATGTCAGCTCCGGCATCAAGGTAGAGCCTTGCAATATCCTTTAGTATATCGATCCTTGAGAGGTTCAATCCTTCAGGACACTCACCGCTCTTAAGCCCCATTTCGAACAGCATGGTTCCCATGGCTCCGTCAGCAACAAGTATTTCACCATTGTTCAAACGTTCAAGAATCTTTTTCATTAACTATCTCTCGAGAAGAAAGATTCAACGGTTTCAACGGCATTGGCGCCGTCATAACTGTATGCGTCAGCACCGATCTCTTTCGCAAATGCCTTCGAAACAGGCGCTCCTCCCACTATGATTTTGACTTTTCCGTACAGACCCTCATCTTTTGCCATATCAACGACCTTTTTCATGACCGGCATCGTTGTGGTAAGAAGAGCGGACATTCCGATTACATCCGCGTTCTCTTCGGCGGCAACGCTGATGAACTTCTCCGCAGAGACATCGTTTCCAAGATCAATAACCTCGAATCCTGCACCTTTGAGTAGAATCGCGACCAGGTTCTTTCCGATATCATGCAGATCATCTTTTACGGAACCTATTACAACTTTTCCCTTTACTGGAATCCCATCCTCGATAAGAAGCGGCTTCAGAACCTCCATAGCACTATTCATCGCCCTTGCGGCAAGCAGAACATCGGGAAGAAATATTTCATGATTCTTGAATTTCTCTCCAACGATGTTCATCCCTGCAATCAAACCGTTATTCATTATCTCATCCGGAGGTATCTGTTTCTCAACAGCTTCTTTTGTCAGCTCAGCCACTGTCTCATCAAAACCGTTCTGCAGATTGAAAGATATCTGTTTCAGAAGTTCCATATTGATCCCCACATATCAGTTATAGACCTTATTACAAACTCCGCATCCTCTTTAGGCATGACTTTGTCCTGCATGCATGACAGAATGGATACGAATTCACAAATTCATGTATTTCCGCTGGCCCTCCAATAAGCACCCCGGACACGGACTTTATCGGGCTCATGAGACAGCTCTCATTCAATGTAATACCTATCTCTTCAGGATGAAGAACTTCAAACAGTTTTTTCTGACCGCTTATATGCCATCCGCAGTACCCCGGGCTATAGCCCAGGACCCGCAGCGAAGCTGCCGCCGGTTCCCTCCCGGCAAGTTCCAATTGCATATTCTGCGCTGCGAGTTCTACCAGTTGATCTGCAGCATATGACGAGACTGAATCAAGCATATATCCATCCGCGTAATATCCGGTATTAAAAAGTTCAGTTACTTTTTCACTGAGAATATGTCCGACCGTAACAGCGAACAGAACAAGATAACTGCTTTTCCTGTATATATCCTCTACCGGGTTCTCGTTCTCGTTCAGCCCTTCTCCGCGGAACACCCCCTCGAAAACGGAGGTTGTTATCTCGTTCATTATCCCTTTTGGCTCTGCAAGTTCTTGAAAATACTCAATTGCTTCTGTGTAAACCCGCTCGAAATTCTCACTTAGTTCAGATTCATCAGGAATTCCCTGGCTGCGGAGTATCTCCTTCCGAGGGAGTTTGATATCCTCCCGCGCAAAACTAATAATCGATCTCATAAGTTCTCATGCGGGAGTGAATTCATCCCGAACTTCGCGGCTTCCGCTTTCATCAGAACTGTCATTTCCGCAAGAACATCATCAGGCAGCTCTGTGGGTTCCCATATTTCCAAAAGTCTTTCAATCTCCTTTTTTGCCCTGTCACCGATGGTCTGGCTTCCCTCCTCTTTCCACCTTGAACTGTTCGCGCGGTCAATTACAGCCCCGGGGAAATAATGCTCATCATGGAGGTACTTTCTTGTATGGTTGGCAATCAGAAGGTGCTTTTCCTTAAGAAGCTCCTCGAAAATGGGTATAGCGGGAAAATCCTCCTTCGGTTCTATTCCCCTGATCAGCCTGAGTGTCATTCCACATATTTCATTATCAACAACAAGTTTTTCAAGGCTCTGACAGCTTTCAAAATCAAGCATTCCTGGCCCTGATATGCTGTTTATCCCGGACAGAGCGGCAAGAGTCGCGCCCATTGAGGTTTCCAGTCCCGCCTGCGCGTCCAGCTGTTTCGCGTCGCTCAGAGCAATGTAAGCTTGAGTAGGAAGATTCAGATATTTACCTATCTCATTATTTCCGCAATCTATCATCTGCGTTTCCACCGCTCCCATCGGTGTTGTCTCGTACCGAACATCAAAAGCGGCAGGTGAACCGCCGTAGATGATCGGAGTTCCGGGCTGTGTAAGCTGGCTCAGTACGACACCGCTCAATGTCTCCGCAGTATGCTGAACAATAGATCCAACCAGAGTCACGGGAGCCATGAAACCGGAAAGCGGCATTGAAATATATTCAACAGGTATGAAGTGCTTAGCGCAGTCGACCAGATTCTGAGAGGTGACATCGCTCCATTTCAAAGGAGCAGTCGGACAACAGGAGAATATCGTTAAAGGTTTCTCCCGCAGAGCGTCTTCCGATCCACGGATGGCAAGCTGCAGATCTTTCATCACATTGAATGCATTGATTGTAAAAGCGCCTGTTACCACAGGTTTGGAGCAGTACAGAAGACTGAGGAAAAGCCTGTAGCTGTCCGATATCTTCTCGGGAACATCGGCTGGGATGAACGCTGTACTCTGGGAGGCGATGTTATCCAGTCCGCTCATCAGCTTCGCGTACTCCACATAATCTGCGGTTGACGGTTTTCTAATCTCACCGCTCCTGGAATCAAGAATATTGATCGCCGCAGAACCGGGCGTGAAGTAAACGTTATGATCAGTAAGATTGTGTGTACGGCTGCCCATCACATCGTAGAGCTCTACTGAATCCGGCGCTGCTTCAAGAGCTTTATCGATAATGTCATAAGTGAAAAGCACATGCTTTTTCCCTGAATCCACTTCAGCGCCATGATCAGAAAGCATTGAAAGAACGCCTTCATTATGAATCTCTACCCCCAGATTGCACAGAATATCCCGTGCCTCTGAGATTATTCTCTCAATAAGTTCATTACTCAACAGCCTTAATACAGGTCTCATCGATAGCTCCTTAATATTTGCTCCTGTAATAAACCTTCAGGAACTGAAACCCCTTTGGTAAGCGATAATATCTTCTGCTGGATATTATTTGTTCTTCCTGCGCTCAAGGACGAAATGATGTGAAAGATAACCGATCACAAAACCTATAAGAGCAACGGAGAAAATTAGGATTATCATGGACATGCTAACCTTCCAGAAAAGAAGATGCACATCCACTACGTTGGAGTTCTGAACGACAATGATAACAAGTACTAATACCAGGGTCAGAATCGCAACCTGCTTAAGTTTCATAATAACCACCATTTTCAGAAATTGTCAGTATTCGAACTATTTTTTACTCATATCTCTTTCCTGGCAACTACACGGCTGATTGCGTGTTGATGCGGCAAGCCGCTCGACATGCAGTCAAATATCTCTTCTGTCGTGAACTCTATTCGCCAATCCTGATAGTGATTCAGCAGTTCTCCGGAGATCCAGCTGTGTGAAACGCTTTCCGCATCAGGGGCACCGGCAATAAATGGTTTCTTAACAAAGACGGACAGAGCATTGATGCCATTCGGACTGGTGAACTGACGGTAATTTCCAAGAGCTTCCAGTCGCATTTCCTTCGGAATGTACTGAAGAACTCCTGTTGAGAAAATAACATCAAAGGTTTCGCTGAGGCGAAAATCGTTGATGTCGGCAACAAACACCTCAAGTTGAACCAGTGCTTTGTCCGCAAGACGTTTCGTCTTTTCGACACCGACCGGTGAAGTGTCGAAAGCAGTAACAT
>JAIOQY010000079.1 GCA_021108435.1 Candidatus Aegiribacteria sp. | reverse complement strand
TCTTTGTAAGATAGCGGCTTACCAGAAGCAGAGAGAATACAATCATCGGGAGAAACGCTCTTTTCTGAAACCATACCTCTCTGACTCTGATGGGTTTCAGATCCCACATTCCCAGTAGTGGAACAAGGATATACGCAAGAAGCACATAGTTAAAAATGCCGTCTATATAAGCATTTGTTGATGAGTACCAACCGAAACCAAGCTCAATCATCTTCCGCCAGCCAATTATACTCCGCAGAGTATTCTCAAAAACCAGCGCTATACTGCTGTATTGCCAGATACAAACCACCATGGCCAGAAGCATCAGCCTGGTTATCCAGCTTTCCCTGCCTACAAGACCTAGAATGAATCCACAGATCTGAATGAAAATCAGGAGAAAGATCAGGCTGTTAAAACCGAGGAACCAGTTCAGGAAAAACCCAAATGCAACCCCGTTTGTCTCAGCAAATTCGTATACAAGCATCCCTGATACAAGAAGAGGGATCAGAACGATCACCCTGGGTGTTATTTTGTTCAGAAACAGCGACCAGCGACTTACAGGAAGAGACAGAAGGTACTCCTTCGCACCATCTTCTTCCTCAGCCTTGAACATGTTATATCCAATATACATAGCAGTTATCAGAATGAATAAGTCGAGGCCGTTCGATATGTATTCTGAAAAGTTCATCCCTGTATTGTAGAAAGCCTGATCTATGAGATACAGGACAGGTACGAGAATGAAGAATGCCATAATGAAACCGGTCTGTCTGAGAGTGTCTTTCAGTTCTTTAAGAAACACTGTACTCGCCTCCCATAAAGGCGGTCATTATTTCAGTGAGATCCATTTTCTGAATACTCTCGAAATTTGTACCCTCAGCCTGTTCATCAAATGGATAAACGATATGATGCATCTTTCCCATGACGTTCTCTGTAAACAGCACTGAATACTCCGATGAGATTTCTTCTGCGATTACTCTTCTTGTTTTTAATTTCAGACCGTCCACGGATTCATCTAATCTGATTCCATCACGGCCCAGGAATATTACTCGGTCCACAAGATTCTCGATGTCATGAAAGTTGAGATTCACCATTACAACGATCGGATTCCTCTTCTCCATCACTGATATCAACTGACGGAAAACAATATCACGGAGATACGGATCGACTGAATGAAGAACCTCGTCAATCAGTATCAGTTCTGGATCGGTGGATAGTATCAGAGAAAGATGAACAAGCACTCGCTGGCCTAAAGATTGACATCAATTCCCGCTTTCAGCGCGAGTTCAAGATCGGATGGTTCCGTCCTGTAGAATCCGGCATGGAATTCAGCTGCCTGAGCTGGAGTCATGCTTCTGTAGATGCTGAGACTGTCCGGCAGGAAAGCTGTTTTCAGCCGGGGGTCAGTTCCTTCCGTTAATCCATGATCAATTTCACCTGACACTGGTTTCAGTACTCCTGCAAGAAGTCTTAGTATGGTACTCTTGCCAACCCCGTTGGGGCCGGTAATCATTACGGTCTCTCCTGCCGAAAGCTCCAGACTGAAATCCTCAAGCACCTTCTTCGAGCCGTAGGCAAATGACAGATTACTTAATCTGATCATGTTCGATCTCTCCTCTCAACCTGTCAGAAAGACCTTTGACAATCTCCTCTGAAGCGAAACCAAGTTCTGTTAATCTTGAAATGAATTCATCGGTAAGATCAGTGAAAATAATCTCCCGGTCGTTTTGAAGATTTTTCCTGCCTGCAATGACAAAATACCCGAGACCTTTTCGTGAAGTTACGAATCCATCCGTTTCCAGATGATTGTAAGCTTTGGCAACTGTGTTCGGGTTAATCCTGAGAGTTGTAGCAAGCTCCCTTATGGAAGG
>JAIOQY010000078.1 GCA_021108435.1 Candidatus Aegiribacteria sp. | reverse complement strand
GTAACCCATGCTACATTTAACTTTTACGTCGAAAGAGACTGCAGAAAACTGTTTACCAGCCTAATCGAGGGTCGATAAAAAGGATCATGCTGACTCTTAGCTGTTTTCCCAACTATCGGAGAGGACAGCGCAAGGGTCAAGCAGCGCAGAGCATGGATGTACTGAAGCAGAATCAGCTGGCAAGACAGGTCATAGGAGCGGTGTATCCGCTTCAGCAATTCAAGTGATTCCCATCCGGTCTTGTCATTGACTGTTATGAAATTCAGGTGGTATTGATGATTCGAGAAAAAATAGTGGTTTATGGGAACAGATTAGCTGTTTTGGGAGGTGTTTTGGGGATGGCTGGAACGTTTTCCAGCTACTGAGATTCTGATATCTGCTTGCCTGCCTATGGCTGTTATGGGAATTCACAGAAGAATATCAATGAATGGAGAGAGAAATTCCGTGCATTCCCTCGGACAAACTTGATTCAGGGGAGATCTGGCATTACAGCATAGCCTCAGGTTTTACGCAGAAGACAGCCCCAATAGGTTGTAATGCTGCTTACGTGTTCAATGGAGGATGGTACGGTGGGGGAAAGATGTTCGAAGGTATAGCTGGAGATGGGGTTCCGATCTGGGAGATTGCGGAACCATTAACCGGATCCAACGAGTACTGGACAGACTGGGGAACCGGAACAGCTGCATCAGAGAGCAGCGATATATTTTATTCTATTATCAAGTACTCTATTTTCAATGACAACGGAACTCCAGAGTATAACGGTGATGACTGGCTGGTTTCAGACAACAACTGTGAAATCAGCTGCTACGACCATACATCGGCTACACCAATCTGGACATACATCGGGACGGACATCATCGACCCCGGCTATATTGATAACCCGGGCAAATTCATATGTTCCGACGATGGATCGATACTGGCAGTTGGCTGTTGCATAGATAGCCATATGGCGCTGGTTTTCTTCCACTGTGGGCAAACAGCGCAACAGAGGAGCAGGCCGAAGAACTTGTTCAGGTGCTGACCGATCCGGATAAATTCTGGCGCGTTTATGGAATTCCTTCACTGGCAGCTGATGATGTCTACTATAATCCTGAAGGTTACTGGAACGGTCCGGTCTGGGTTCAATGGCAGTACCTGATCTTTAGAGGATTGATCAATTACGGATACTATTATCAGGCTGAACAGTTAGCGGATATAGTGTTAGCGGCAATAATTGATCAGTTGAAACATGATCACAATTTGTGGGAATTTTACAGCCCGGATGATCAATGGGCAGGTTATCATAAAACATATATCTGGACAGGTATCGCGGCGCGCATGCTGATGGATTTAAATGAACTGGAAACCGGTTTGCCATATGTCAGCTACGCATATCCATGGTTTTGAAAAACTCTTTGACAGTCTTGTTTTCAAAATGCTTCTTGAAGAGGACATGATAGCAGGGGAGCTTGAGCAGACTATGAATCACCTGATGGAACCAAAGCCGATTCGACTGCTATTATCATGCAGGTGGTTGACTCTTTTCGATCGGGCATCGATTTCCGTCGCCGCCTGATAGCTTTTCACAATCCTGAGGAGGATACGTATGAACGGAAAGACAATTTGTATCTCAATCCTGATTATCTCTTTTGCAGCCATAACAGCTTGTGGAACTGGCCAGCAGCTTAACATCGAATCCGATCCGAGTGGAGCCGAGGTCTACCTCATGCGGAGGGGTGAGTACGAAGTTAATGCAAGCGTCGAAGGTTTCGGTGGAAGCTTTGACGGTGACTCCTTCGAGGAGGAATTCTACCTTCTGGGCACTACTCCGCTCGAGTACGAGTTCGACCTGTCGGATACCGAGTCGTCCTTCTATATCCCTGGTCTCCCAGCGGGAGTCAGTGTTACCAAGCACTATAAGGAAGGTATTCTCAAAGTGGAAATGGATGGGTATGAGACAGAACAGCGCACAATTCAGTTCTCTGACAATCTGTTCAATCTGGTTCTGAACCTTGTACCTTTTCGGGGAGATGCGGAAGGTGATTCCGGAGGCAGGGAAACCACTGATGAAGATCGGGGGAGAGGTGAGCGTAACTGATACAATATCTATAAGATAGAATAGCCTAGTTTTACCTCAGCCGCACAAATCTCTGAACAACCTGATGATTACCAACTGTGATAACGGCGAAATAGATACCCTGACCAAGTAATTCTCCAGCATTGTCTCTGCCATCCCAGGAGAGCAGCAGCTCTCCGGAGGGACACATTTCTTCCATCAGCGATGCAACCTGCCTGCCGCTGATATCGTAAACCATGGCAAGAACCATTCCTGAAGCCGGCAGTGTAAGACGCAATACAGTTGATGATGTGAACGGGTTGGGAGAGGCAGGGAGGAGAGATGGAGTCATGAAGTCTGTCTGCCCATCCTCAATACCGGTCGGGTAGCCGGCAACCTCCAGAGATGGATCACCAAAAAGGTTAACATTGTACACATTCCCGTATTCGTAGACATGTGCCCAGCCGTAAACGGTCGTAGCATCGTACTTGCCGTCATACAGGGCAACTCCCACATGCTCGCCTTCACTTATAAGGTAACGGTTGAAATCGAAGCAGATCTGCTCCGCTCCACCGGGGTTATTCCTCCAGTCTGACGAGATAGCTGATGGTCTTGAAGCACTCACCATGCCTACCGCTGAGCCACACCCCGGTTTAGTTGCAAGGTCAATGCCCAGATTCCCCCATGCGTTTGGTTCGGGATAGCCTACGTTACATGAGATTGCAAATACAACCGACGGATAATCATCATCCAGATTGGTTGAAGTAACAGTGTTAAGCAGCGAGAGGTTATAAAACTCACCACTACCCGATTCCGGGATACCATCGCCGTCATCCCATTCCCAGACCGACCGCGAGAC
>JAIOQY010000077.1 GCA_021108435.1 Candidatus Aegiribacteria sp. | reverse complement strand
CTATGATTTGAAGGAAGGACTATTGCCTTTCTGCCGTTACGGAAAAGGAGGCTGTACCTTCTTTCAGTATCCGGCTTTTCATCTGTTCTCCAGCATGGAGTTCTCATTCTCAGAAACCATCTTCTTGCGACAGCTTCGGCAAAAAGCGCATAAAAACAATCAGGCTTACCTGACCTGCGGGCTTCCCTGCGGAGCTTTCTTTTGAGTTTCCGTGAAATGCTGATTTTCATCAGGATTTGCCTTTTTTCTGTGATTCAGTTCCTTTTCTGCTCATTGCATTTTGTTTCCCGTTTATGTAAATTCATTCCCGTATATTCTGGCAATTATTCTTATGAAAAAGTTTAGTACAGGAGAAACCATATGGACAAAAAAACGCCTCTGTACGACAGGCATGTGAGCCTCGGAGCAAAACTGGAACCCTTTGCAGGTTACATAATGCCTATAAAGTATACAACTGTGAAAGAAGAACACAATACGGTCCGAAAAGGTGTCGGGGTTTTCGACCTTTCTCACATGGGTGAGTTCAGAGTAAAGGGGAAGGACGCATCTCGATTCCTCGATTACCTTCTGACAAACGATTCTGATGTGGAACCGGGCAAGGCATATTATTCAACCATGTGCTATCCCGACGGTGGAATAGTCGATGATCTTATCGTATACAGAATATCGGATGAAGAATTTCTCATGGTCGTTAACGGATCAAACATCGAAAAGGACTGGGCCTGGGTCAACAATCATACAACAGGGTATGACATGACCCTGACGAATGAAAGCGATGATATCGCACTTGTCGCAATTCAGGGGCCTGACGCGCAGAAAGTTGCCGGGAAGCTCACGGATGCAGATCTGGAAAGCATAGGTTATTACTGCCACGCTTCAGGTCCATTCGCGGGGAAAGAGGCTCTTATCGCAAGAACCGGATATACCGGCGAAGACGGATTCGAGATTTACATAAAGGCCGAAGACGCTACGGATGTCTGGGATGCCGTTATGAAGGCCGGTGAAGAATATGAAATCAAACCGGTAGGCCTTGGCGCCAGAGATACGCTCCGGCTTGAAGTGGGTTACGTTCTGTACGGCAATGATATCGATCACACCACGACTCCAATAGAAGCGAGACTCGGCTGGGTTGTGAAACTGAAGACGAATAAAGAATTCATAGGTCGTGAGGTAATGGCCCGACAGAAGAAGGAGAAACCTGCGCGGTACATCGTAGGTCTTGAAGTAACAGGCAAAGGGTTTCCCAGGCATGGAGCTGAACTGTTCGAGGGCGATCGCAAGGTTGGTATCGTTACCAGCGGTTCACTTGCACCTGCACTGGGACACGGAGTCTGTCTTGCTTTCGTCGAAAAGGGTTTCCACAAGAGCGGAACTGAACTGGAAGCTGAAGTACGAGGGAAAAGAATCCCTGTCAAAACTGTAAAACTGCCATTCTACAAAGATGGCAGCAGGAAGTAATCAGGAACACAAGGAGGAAGATATGTCGAACATTCCGGAAGGTCTCCGATACACTGACTCTCACGAGTGGGTTAAAGATCTCGGTAATGGTGAATACATGATGGGTCTGACTTATTACGCCCAGGATCAGATGGGTGAAATTGTCATGGTTGAATTTCCCGGTCTTGAAGAATTCAGTGCAGGAGATATTTTTGGATCTCTTGAAGCAGTAAAGACCGCTGAAGATTTCTATGCTCCCTTTGCCGGGAAAATCGTACGTGTAAATACTGACCTTGAGGATGAACCCGCGCTCATTAACGAAGATCCATATAAAAAGGGCTGGCTTGTTGTGATAGCCACTGATGATTCTTCCGGTTTCAGTAATCTCAAGAGCGCTGCCGAGTACTCTGAATTCATCGGCGAGTAATCCATGAGCAGGTTCATACCGAACTGCGGGGAGCATTTCGAAAAGATGTTTCGCGCTATCGGGGTTGAAGGTGTCAGTGACCTTCTTAAATCAATCCCGCTGAAGTACCAGCTTGAAGAAGATCTTGATCTTCCTGATCCTGTTTCAGAACTTGAACTCCAGCGCGAGTTTGAAGGATATGCAGGTAAAAATACCGGAGCGGATAAGATCTGCTTTCTTGGAGCCGGTGCTTACGACCATTTCATCCCTGCGGCAGTTGATCATATTCTGCTTCGAAGTGAATTCTATACCGCGTATACACCTTATCAGGCTGAGGTCAGCCAGGGGACGCTCCAGGCTATTTTTGAATATCAATCGATGATTGCCAGACTGACCGGCATGGAGGCGGCAAATGCTTCCATGTACGATGGTGCTTCCGCTTCCGCTGAAGCATGTCTGATGGCGATGAGAGTAACCCGGAAACAGAGGATCCTCACCGCGGGATCACTGAATCCACGGTGGGCTGATGTCGTGCGGACTTACCTGAAAAGAGATGACTTCGAGATAAACGAGATTCCATTCCTTGAGGACGGTACACTTGATCTTGAAATCGCCGCGAAACTGATTGAAGGTGGAACTGCGGCAATACTTGTTCAGTATCCAAACTACTTCGGACTGATTGAGGATCTTCAGCCAATGGCTGAACTGATTCATGAGTATAATGGATTGCTGATTGTCGCCGCGGATCCTGTAGCGCTTCCGCTTCTCCGTTCGCCCGGTGATGCCGGAGCTGATATCGTTGTCGGAGAAGGACAGAGCATGGGTATTCCAATGTCCTATGGCGGTCCGTATATCGGTTTTATGGCAACCCGGAAAAAACTTGCGAGAAAGATGCCTGGCAGGATCATCGGAAGAACTTCTGACAGAGCCGATCAGGAAGGATACGTACTGACTCTGCAGACAAGAGAACAGCACATACGCAGGGAAAAAGCCACAAGTAACATCTGCTCGAATCAGGCTCTGATGGCCCTTGCGAATACGGTCTATCTATCTCTGATGGGTGAGAGCGGATTCAGGGAAGTATCGAACCAGTGTTTCCACAAGAGCCATTACCTTCAGCAGAAGCTGCTGGAAATTCCCGGTGTAAGCAGCGTGTTCGCTGATACTCCTTTCTTCAGAGAATTTACTGTCTCATTTCCCGTCTCCTCTTTGGAGATTCGGGATAGTATGGCAGAAGAAGGCATCCTTGCGGGACTTCCCATTGTTGAACTCGGTGAGGGAGTGATGCTGATAACCGTAACTGAAAAACGGACGAAGCAGGAAATGGATCTATATGTAAAAATCGCTTCTGATATCTGTTGCGGAGGTGCTGATCAATGAAAACCATCTTTGAAATGAGCAGTCCCGGCAGAATCGGCTCTTCTCTTCCCGAACTAGATGTACCGGTCTCGTCCGATATTCCTGAGGAGCTCTCAAGAGGTAAGAAAACCGGTCTGCCCGAGGTAGCGGAAAACCAGGTTATGCGGCATTTCGTGAACCTGAGCACCATGAATTATCATGTTGAGAAGGGTATGTACCCGCTCGGTTCCTGTACCATGAAATACAACCCCAAGCATTTCGAGAATCTCGCCAGATTACCGGGACTTTCAGGAATACACCCTCTTGTCCCTGAAGCCATGGCTGCCGGAACTCTCGAGATAATGTATAAGCTTGCTGATTATCTTTGCGAAATCACCGGTTTTAAAGAAGCGTCTCTTCAGCCTGCTGCCGGCGCACAGGGTGAGTTCTGCGGCTTGATGCTCATAAAGAGCTATCTTGAAAGCATAGGAGAGAAACACAGAAATGAAGTCCTTATGCCTGATTCTGCTCACGGCACGAATCCGGCAACTTCAACTCTTGCCGACTGCGTGATAATTGGAGTGAAATCTAACGAACTCGGCGAGGTTGATCCTGATGACCTCAGGGAAAAGGCTGGCCCTGATACAGCTGCGTTCATGCTGACCAATCCGAATACTCTTGGTCTTTTTGAATCAAGAATAGAGGAGCTTACCTCGATTGTTCATGAGGCCGGTGGATTGAATTACATGGATGGCGCCAATATGAACGCCCTTATGGGAGTCGCCAGACCTGGTGATATGGGATTTGATGTCTGCCATCTTAACCTGCATAAGACTTTTGCCACACCACACGGAGGCGGTGGCCCCGGCGCCGGACCTGTGGCATGCACAGCGGAGCTGGCTCAATTTCTTCCAGATCCGATTGTGATTCAGAATAAGGATGGAAGCTACTCACTCTGTAAAAAGCAGAATTCATTTGGAAGACTGCTGGCGTTTTACGGCAATGTTGGAGTTCTTTATAAAGCCTTCGCATATATCATGACCCTTGGCGGCGCAGGGCTCAGGGAAGTAACAGAGAATGCCCTGATAAACGCTAATTACCTGAAAGCGAGACTTGAGGAGTATTTTGATATTCCATTTAACAACGGTCCCTGCATGCACGAATTCGTCCTCTCCGGAGACAGGCAGGCGGAGAAGGGTGTTAAAACGCTGGATATGGCGAAGAGGCTTCTTGATTACGGTTTTCACGCGCCAACAGTGTATTTCCCGCTGATTGTGCATGAAGCGATGATGATAGAACCTACGGAAACTGAAGGGATCGAGGATCTCGATGCTTTTGCCGAGGCCATGATTTCAATTTCGCGGGAATGCGATGAAAAGCCATACCTTGTTACAGACGCGCCGGTGAACACGCCGGTTCTCAGACTGGACGAGGTCCAAGCTGTCAAGGAACTGTGTATCGTGGAACCTTCGGATGAAGAGGAACAGTGACAGATACAACGGATAAGCCGGAAGCTGTACTTGAATGGATTTCCCATCCTGCCGGTGAGCGTCCCTGGGCAACGGTAGCGTATGTCTCAATCATTCTGCTCGCCGGTTTTCTGGCAGCTGTGATAATGGGGAATAATCTCTGGTGGGGACTTGTGTTTGCTTTCGTACTGTTTCTCTCAGGGTGGACATATTTTCTTCCAATTCGATTCAGGATGGGTGATGATGGTGTCAGCAAAAAGTCTCTCTTCGGTAAGGAGCGTATGACCTGGACGCAGGTCAGAAGTATTGTTCCGGATAAGTATGGTGTTCTTCTGAGCCCTTTCCCGCAGCCAACCAGACTTGCGAAATTCAGGGGAATGTCAGTGCAGTTTTCAAGAAACAGAAAGGAAGTCCTTGAATACATCAGGACACATACCGCCGGGCAGCCATGATCTAATTGATCTCGAGGGCACCGAGGATTACTCGGATCTCATGGAGAAAATTTCAAAAGCCATAGTGCAGAGACAATTGACTGTACCGGCAATAATATTTCTGGAATCGATTAAACCCTTGTCGTTTCTGGGGAATCAGATGCTTATATTTGCTAATCCGGTTGTTTCACTTGTAGTCCAATCCGGTAATTACTACAAGTTCATCCGGATGATCGAAAACAGGGAAAATATAGAGAAGCTTACGATTATGATTGAAGAAGAAAATGCTCGTGATGTTCAGAGCCGCAGGGAGTTGAAAGAGACTCGCCGGAAGGAAAAAAGCAACAGAAAGACCTTCTGGAGCCGGCTCATGCACAGGAGCAAGGATAGCAATACAGAAGAAGGAGGTTAATAGCGGTGGCCGATAAAGAAATCACCAGAATCATGGCAACGGACTGCGGCAGTACCACTACAAAAGCCATTCTTATCGAAAAGAGGGATGGTGAGTACCGTCTCATCCGAAGGGGAGAGGCACCAACCACTGTCGAAGCTCCCGCTGAGGATGTTACCAAAGGGGTACTTAACGCGGTAGGTGAAATCGAGGATCTCGAAGGGCGAAAATTCCTGAAGGCTGACGGAAGTACTGTTCAGGTATCTCCCGACAGCAAAGACGGAGTGGATATCTATATGTCCACTTCTTCCGCCGGAGGCGGTCTTCAGATGACAGTGGCCGGAGTTGTCAAGACGATGACCGGTGAAAGCGCCCAACGCGCGGCTCTCGGCGCAGGCGCCATCGTCATGGATGTGGTTGCGTCCAACGACGGCAGGCTCGCACATGAGAAGGTTGCGGACATCAGACGATTGAGACCTGATATGATTCTCCTTTCCGGAGGTATCGACGGCGGTACGATCGATCACGTAGTTGAACTTGCGGAAATCATAAAAGCTGCCGATCCAAAACCCAGATTTGGCGTAGGCTATAAACTTCCTGTCATCTATGCAGGTAATAAGGATGCTGCCGGGGAAGTCGCGAAGGAACTCGGGGATCAGGCCGAATTGAAGATAGTGGATAATCTTCGGCCTGTTCTTGAAAGAGAAAATCTCGGTCCGGCAAGAGATCTGATTCATGAACTGTTCATGGAACATGTCATGGCTCAAGCTCCCGGTTATCCAAGGTTAATGGAGTGGGCAGGGCATTACGTTGACGGCAAATGGAAACAGGTTCCCATCATGCCTACTCCAGGCGCTGTGGGGAAACTGATCGAGATTGTCGCGAAGAATGAGAATATCGAAGTGATGGGTGTTGATATAGGCGGTGCGACAACAGATGTTTTCAGCGTTTTTACAAGTGGAGATGAAACTGTTTTCAACCGAACCGTATCCGCAAATCTTGGTCTGAGTTACAGCGTATCAAATGTTCTTGCAAGCGCGGGATTTGACAATGTCATGCGCTGGGTTCCTTTCCATATGGATGAGGCGGACCTCAGAAACAGGATCAGAAACAAGATGATACGTCCAACGACCATTCCGCAGATGCTGAAAGAACTTATTGTTGAACAGGCCATTGCCAGAGAGGCTCTCAGGCTTGCGCTGGTGCAGCATAAGGAACTGGCTACCGGTCTTAAGGGTGTCGCCCAGGAGAGAACTATCGGCGATGCTTTCGAGCAGACACAAACCGGGGCAACTCTGGTAAATATGATGAATCTTGATCTGCTGATAGGATCGGGAGGAGTTCTCTCTCACGCGCCCAGAAGAAGTCAGGCCGCTCTCATGGTCATAGACGCATTCCTTCCGGAGGGCGTAACGATGCTGGCGGTGGACTCGATTTTCATGATGCCTCAGCTCGGTGTACTGTCAGAAGTACTTCCACAGGCTGCTACAGAGGTGTTCGATAAAGATTGTCTTATACGGCTCGGATCCTGTGTGGCTCCTTCCGGACAGCTGAAGAAGACGGACGTTCTTGCCGATGTCAGCATCAAAATGTCTGATGGATCATCAAAGGAACTTAAGATAGAGCGTGGAAAAATGTTCGTTCTGCCACTTGGAGTCGGAGAGAAGGTTCAATCTGTAATTAAACCGGCGAAGAACCTTGATGTCGGTTCCGGTCCCGGCGTTGAATGGACCGGCGAGCTTGAAGGTGGTGTGGTCGGCCTTGTATTTGACGGAAGAGGAAGACAACCTTTCAATCTTCCCGAGGATGATTCAGAGAGAATCGCAAAACTTCAGGAATGGGCAAAGGCGCTTGACATATATCCGGACAGATTTCTGGATCTGGAGGGGAGCGAATAATGGCTTTTGCATATACACCGGGATTGAGAGTTGCCAGTGTTACTGAAATCCTGAAAGAGAGAAGGCTTCCTCTCGCCGGAGAAACTCTGGTTAATGTCGGTGATTCAGTAACAGGAGAAACAGTTGTCGCCAGGACGGAACTTCCGGGCAATGTCAAGATGATGAACATCGCGAACATCATGGGAATGCCTCCGGGAGATATTCCTGAGCTTCTGTTTAAAAACGAGGGTGACCCGCTTGAGGAGAATGAACCTATAGGTCAGACGAAAGGCTTATTCGGTCTTTTTAAAAACACGGTTAGATCCCCTATCAAGGGGACTTTTGAAAGCTACAACCACATTACAGGACAGGCTGTTCTTCGCGAACCTCCTATTCCTGTGGAGATCGATGCTTATATAAAGGGAACGGTTTCTGAAATACTTGAAAACGAAGGCGTGATCATCAAGGCCACCGCGACGTTCGTTCAGGGTATTTTCGGGATAGGCGGTGAAACTCGCGGGGAGCTTAAAGTTTGTGCGGATAGCCCGGAGCAGGAACTCACGGGAGATCTCATTGATGAATCCTGCAGAGGCAAGATCCTTCTTGGAGGTTCTTTTGTCTCGTACGAAACCCTTAAAAAGGCTATCGCTACTGGAGTAAAAGCGATAATAGTGGGCGGTTTTGATGATAAGGACCTTAAGGAATTTCTCGGATATGATCTGGGTGTTGCCATAACCGGACACGAGAAGAAAGGCATAACGCTCATCCTTACAGAAGGTTTCGGAAGGATGACCATGGCTCATGGCACTTTTGATCTTCTCCGTTCTCGAAAGGGTATGCTTACCAGCGTAAACGGCGCTACTCAGATAAGGGCAGGTGTCATGCGTCCGGAACTGGTTATCCCCGTTGATAAAACGCTTAGTGACATCGGTTCGGATAAACAGGCCGGCGCTATGGATATCGGTTCCCCCATCCGCTGTATTCGCGCACCCTACTTCGGGAAGCTGGGTAAAGTGGCAGCGCTCCCTGCGGAACTCCAGGTGCTGGATTCCGAAGCTCATGTAAGAGTGCTGGAAGTTGAATTCGAGAATGGAGAAACCGCTACAGTTCCACGGGCGAATGTGGAGCTGATTGAGGAATAGAATATTGCAAAGTGAACGTGATTGATTTTATAGAGATGATGCCTCTGGATATCCAGGGGCATCTTCTTTAATTGGAAGGAGGGAACATGAGAAACCTTTCGGCTGTTATTGCGGTTCTGCTTGTGTCTCTGGCAGGACATGCTCTGGCCGATAATACAGACCCGCCTGAAAGCGTTTTGCAGAATGTCGGTCTGGCACATGAAGTCTGCAGGATAGCAGATCTGCAGGCATCCGATATTCCAAACGATGAAGGTGACTCCGTTCAACTCAGCTGGATCATGGAAAGCGAAGGAATCAGGCCGGATTCTCTTGGAATAATGAGAAGAGACCCCGCCGGTTCCGAAGAGCTGATTGCGACTCTGCCTGGAAATTTCACCGATTGCACTGATGATTCAGCCTGGAACGGCATTACTTACTCTTACTGGATACTTTCCTTCCGCGGGGGAGTTGCTGAAGCCTGCTCCGATGAGGTGCAGGCAGTCGCATCCGCCCAGTGGCTTTATTCCGGCCGTATTGGAATGCTTATTATCCTTTCTTTGATAATGGCAGTCATAATTTACTATATCGAAGTTGGAAAGCGGGGGAAAGAACTCTACATTCGCGAAATAGGAGGGCTGGCGGCGGTTGATGATGCTGTAGGCAGGGCAACCGAAATGGGCAGGCCTGTTCTATACGTACCCGGTATAATGGATATGGATAATATCCAGACGATCGCGAGTATAGTTATTCTCGGAAGAGTCGCGAGAAAAACCGCCGAGTACGGATCCCCGCTGCTTGTTCCAACAAGTAGAAGTGTTGTCATGAGTGTTTCGCAGGAAGTGGTCAAGGAGGG
>JAIOQY010000076.1 GCA_021108435.1 Candidatus Aegiribacteria sp. | reverse complement strand
AAAATTCTGGGTAAAAATCCTCTGAGCGTTTTCCGCAGGGGAGGAAGGATTCCGGAAGCGGCCAGGAAGCTGCTCGACAGCGGCAGGACTATAGGAGTGGTTCATGTAGAGTCACCGGCTATGAGAGGTCTGATGAAGGAAATGAGAATAAGGAACATGGAGGACGTGGCCCGGGCACTTGCACTGGTGCGACCCGGAGCATCTGCCGGAGGCGGGCGGAAAACCTATCTTGATTGTCTCAGTGCCGGAGCAGCCGTGAACTCCGTGCTTCCGGAACTGCGTTCGTTTCTTCTGGAGAACCTCGGAGTCATGCTGTATCAGGAGGATGTATCAAAAGCCGCTGAAGTGCTTCTGGGCCTGGACGAAGCGTCTGCTGATCTATTGAGGCGAAGGCTGAAAAAGAAACAGGTAAAAAAAGAGGAGATTATCTCATTATGCAGGCGCAGGAACACAAACCCCTTGAAAGCTGATGCTGTCTGGGAGGTACTTTCCAGTTACGCAGGTTATGGTTTCTGCAAGGCGCATGCTTTTACATTCGGAGCTGTAGCATGCGCTGCGGCTGTTCTGAAGACGGAACATCCTGCTCTATATATGGCTTCTGTCATGGCGGCAGGTGGCGGATTCTATCGTACCAGGGTTTATCTAGAGGAAGCCAGAAGGCTTGGAATCAGCTTCGAACCGCCGGGCGTGAATACCGGGAGATGGCTTTCCTTTGAGAGAGGTGGAAAAATAATCCCGGGATTTCATCATATGAAGAGTATGGGAAGCAGGGAGTACGAGAAGCTCAGAGAAGGCAGACCGTACCGTTACCCGTCTGACCTGCTGAAGGCGGGTTGCGGATTGGCGCTCTGCAG
Organism: Candidatus Aegiribacteria sp.; assembly: GCA_021108435.1. Lineage (NCBI taxonomy): Bacteria > Pseudomonadati > Candidatus Aegiribacteria > Candidatus Aegiribacteria sp. The sequence goes on along the minus strand of JAIOQY010000076.1, from coordinate 13,881 downwards.
AAACATGGCGGCAGCAGGTTGCTGCCGCGAATTGGGATTTTCCGGGCCGTTCGCTATGATGCAGCTGGAAGCGGGGTATAGCGGACTCTTTCCCGGTATGCCGGTGGGTACTCCGGACCTTCCCGATTATTCTATCAGAACAAGAGTTTCTATGGAACTCGGTGTGATGGGACTTCCACTTGCTGCGTCACCGCTGGAACTGATAACAAGACCGGGCGGAACAGTACCGCTGGAAGATATACGCTCATCAGGAATGACGAGAGTATGGGGAAGATATATTACCGGACGGAGACTTGCCGCTGACGCTGGTTTCCTTATGCTTGAAGATAACACTGGAGTTGCCGATGTATTTCTCCCTTCTCCACTCTTCCGCCGGGCGGAGGACATTCTTATTCGAACGGAAGCTACAATTATAATAAGGGGAAAAGTGGAACACGGAGGCAGACTCAGGGCATTTACCGTAGATCCGGGACCGTTTTCAATCAAACCTCTGGAGCCTGAGCCTCCGGGGAAGTGAGATTCTAATGAATCAGGAGGGATACTGAGATGGCTGTCTACTCACTCAAGCCTGGGGACCTGAAGTGGAAGTGTCCTTTGAAGGCTCTTGGATTCAAGACCACGGATGATCTGGAACCCACAGGTGATATCGTGGGTCAGGACCGCGCTGTAAAAGCTCTGGAGCTGGGCCTGGAGATATCCTCCATCGGTTATAACATGTTTGTAACAGGTGTGTCCGGCACCGGTCGTGAAAGCACAGTGAAAAGGATTCTGGACCGTATCGATAGAACTACAGAGGATCTGCGTGACATAATTTTCGTACGCAATATGGAGCAGCCCAGAAATCCTGTCGCTCTCACCTTTCCAGCAGGAGATGGCCTCCGCTTTGTTGAAGCTCTGGAAGAGTGTGTCCAGCTTCTTAAAAGCAATATCCCAACCGTTCTCAGCAGTGAAAAAGCTGATTTGGAAACCAGGGTGATCAGGGAATCCTATCAGGCGCGGAAACAGGAGGTAATGGATCTGGTGAAGAAGGAGGCTGAAGATGCCGGCTTCACCATAGTCAATGTGCCTGTGGCTCCGGGTGAATTCAGACCGGATGTGCTTCCGGTTATCGACGAAGAACCTGTAACTTTCGATACACTCGAAAAGATGAAGGATGAGGGAAAACTCTCGGCTGAGGATATCAAGAAATACGTAAAGCTGCACGAGGATATTTTCAAGAAACTCACAGCCGCTTTCAGACAGACGAGAGATATGGAACTCGAGATTCAGATGAGACTGGAAAAGATGTACCAGCGGCTTGTCAAACCGACGATATCAGGAATTATCTCCAATCTGATTGAAATCGGTGATAACAAGGCTGACAGGTGGTGTGAATCCGTTGTAGAGCTTATACTGGAAAATCTGAATGATTTCGCGAACAGTACGACCGATAAGGACCCATATGTACTCTTCACTCCAAATCTCATTCTTGATAATGCAGGGAAAACAAAACGTCCCATAGTAATTGAACAGTTCCCTGATTCCAACAGTCTCTTCGGAAGTATTGACAGAATTGTTGTCGAGGGAAAGCCCTACAGCGATCACACGATGATCAGACCAGGTGCCATTCATAAAGCTGATGGAGGCTATCTGATAATGAACGCGCTTGATCTTGTCAGGCAGCCGGAACTGTGGCAGCAGCTTATACAGACACTCAGGAACGGAACCACTGTAATCAGAAATCAGGATCCACTCGGGCTTTATCCTGTTAACCTTCATCCGGAACCTATAGACACCAAGGTTAAAGTCATACTGATGGGTACTTCAAAGCTGTACAGTCTTCTGGCATCATACGAACCTGAATTCGGCCTTCTTTTCAGAATAAGAGCTGCATTTGATTTTACAATGGAGGTTACTAAAGAGAATATCCGTGATTTTGCCAATGTCATAGCGGGGATAGTCCAGACTGAGAAGCTGGCGCCTATGGATGCAAGCGCGGTTGCAGCCGTAGCAGAGGAAAGCGTTCGCATGGCGGGGCGAAATGATCGGATCTCAATCGAATTCAACAGAGTAACCGATTATCTCCGTCAGGCCTGCTACTTCGCGAAGCAGGAGGGCGCGGATACCGTGAACTCTGAACATGTGAAGAAAACCATTCAAGAAAAGATATACCGTCTTAATCTGGGTCAGACATACGCGACAAGACGGATATTAGACAATGTAATTATGATAGATACCGAAGGCAGGAAAATAGGACAGGTGAATGGCCTTGCAGTTTACCAGGGCGTCGATTACGCGTTCGGGCTCCCCGCCAGGATAACCACAAGGGTTTCTGCCGGAAGAAAGGGACTCATCAACGTTGAACGGGAATCTGACCTTTCAGGAACAACTCATACAAAGGGAGTGCTGATCATATCCGGATACATTCAGGGTAAATTCGCCAGAGAATACCCTCTTTCACTTTCCGCGAGCATCGTTTTCGAACAGAGTTATGGCGGAGTTGACGGGGATAGCGCATCTTCCACCGAACTGTATGTTCTTCTAAGCGCTCTGTCAGATATTCCCATAAGACAGGACCTTGCGGTAACCGGATCTGTCAATCAGTTCGGAGAGATTCAGGCTATAGGCGGAGTAAACGAGAAAATAGAAGGTTTCTTCCGTGTCTGCAGCAAAAAGGGGCTTACCGGAACACAGGGAGTGATGATTCCCGTTGCGAACATTGAGGATCTCCAGCTTCGAGATGACGTTATAGAAGCGGTTAGAAAAGGTGTGTTCCATATTTATCCTATCAAAACCATAGAAGAAGGAATTGAACACCTGACCGGAATGGAAGCCGGGGAATTAATGCCTGACGGCATGTATCCGGCAGATACTATTTACGGCAAGGTTGACCGCAGGCTCAGGCAGATGGCTGAAACTCTGAGGGCTTTCGGTTACAGGGATTGATAGAGCAGTTCGGGTGAATATGACCAGAGTATTTACATCCTCATGGGGACAGCTTGAGAAAGCAGGCTCCAATGTCGGTGATGAAGCGATATTTTCATCGCAGGTAAAAGATCTATCCTCCATAGGAGACATCCAGATCGGCGTTATGTCCGCTGTTCCGGACAAGACGAAGAAGGATTTTAACGCGGTTTCATTTGATGTCAATGAAGGCAGACTCCGTGCTATGTCCATGGGAGTACGCTGGGCTGACATTGTAATAGTCGGAGGGGGTGAGATTGCGCAGGATATTTCCTCATTGCTCTACACTCCTTATAACCTGCATCCTTTCAGACTTGCCAGACGTCTGGGAAAACCTGCCTTTGCATGGTCAATCGGAGTTGGTCAGGGGAAAGAGCTTGCCAGATGGACACCGGGTCAGCTTCGCAAATGGCTTGGATACTGCAGTGGTATTACGGTAAGAGATAAACCTTCACTTGACCTGCTGCTTCATCTCGGTCTGAACCCGGACAGAGTAAAGCTCTCATCTGATTCTACGTTTACCTTTGCCGGCGATTTTGCCCAGCCTCATAATCCGGGTGACATACTCGGTGTTGCCATCAGGAATGTGACTAACAGGCAGGGTAAACTGCTTCCTCTGGAGATCCGAAGGAAACTTGGATTATATCGTGAACCCGATGTATCCGGTCTTCGAAAAAAATGGGCCCGTCTGCTCGATAATCATATCGACTCCCACGGAGGAGAGATCCGCTTCTTTCCCTTTCATACCGGCAGCCTTTCCAATTCGGATGATATTGAGTGCGAAGCAGTGATGGCGATGATGAAGCACAGCGACCGGGCTGCTGTGGTAATGCCCACGGGAATTCACAGCTTCATGATGAAGATAGCCGAATGCAGGGTTTTCCTTACCATTCCGCTTCACGGAGCCATTCTTTCAGTTGTCACGGGAACTGTACCTATCTCTATTCCGTATGCATCAAAGGGATACAGGTTTATGGAGGAGGCGGGAATCCCGAATCTTACTGTTGATCCCTCTTCGGATCAATGGGATGTTGAATTGCTTTCTCTTCTGGACAGAACCTGGATGTCTTCGAAGGATATTGCACAGACACTTGTGGTTAAAAGAAGCGAGCTTGCTGAAAAATGCGCTATCAACCGTGAATTGTTTATAAAAACCTGCCTCTGACAGGATCAGACTCTTGAACTGAAAGGATCATATGCTCCCCGGAATTCATGTGTCTGTTAATGGCGGTCTTGTCAATGCTCTTTCAACACTTCATGAACTCAGACTGGTATCCGGTCAGATCTTCACTTCAAACCAGAAACAATGGAAAGGCCGTCCGGTCACGCAGGAGGAAGAAAAGGAATTCGGGGAAGATGAAACCCTTACCATTATCTCACATGCTTCATACCTTATCAATCTCTCTTCAACAAAAAGCAGAGTTCCCTGGCTGTCCGCCAGGGCTCTTGGAGAAGAACTGACGAGAATGCACAGGCTGGGCATTCACTGGCTGGTAATGCACCCAGGAGCGCATCTCAACGCGGGTGAGGATCAGGCAATAGAGAAGATAGCTGCCTCTGTCAGGACAATCCTCACCGACGGACCTGAAGACACTGCCATTCTTTTCGAGAACACCGCAGGTCAGGGAACAACTCTGGGTTACTCATTCGAGCAACTCGATAAGCTGCTCAAACTCACGGATATGCCTGACAGAACAGGGATCTGTTTTGACACATGTCATGCTTTCGCTGCCGGATACGACCTTTCATCCAATGATGCTGTCTCGATAACCATCCAGGAATTTGATGAAGTTGTCGGCCTTGAGAAGATAAAAGCGTTTCACGTCAACGACTCGAAAAAAGAACTCGGCAGCAGGCTGGACCGTCACGCAAGAATCGGAGAAGGATTTATTGGATTGGAACCTCTCCAATTCCTGGCTTCGATGGAAGTATTCAACAACATTCCGGGGATTACTGAAACTCCAGGTTCTGATTTCGATAGAGCTGAAGACGCCTTCGCGGTCATGAAAAGATAATCCACCGGGTTTATTTCAGGCATACTTTACTCACACCGCTTTCAATCGTATACTGAATCCTATCTAACGGGGGTCTTAAGATGTACATATTATCAGTAGTAGTATGGAGTTGATATGAAACTGGCCATAACAGCCGATGTGCACCTATCGAAGAAGGATGACCATCCGGAACGGTACAGTGCTTTGGAGAATATACTTGCTCAGCTGAAGAAGGATAAGATTGATACTCTCATAATAGCCGGCGATCTTTTTGATTCCGGCTATCAGGATTACTCACATTTCGAAGAACTGTGCAAAGCATACAAGAAGATAAAGATTCATATCATTCCGGGTAATCATGATTCGGGTATCTCCAGCAAGGCAATTGCGGCTGACAGTATCAACATTTACACATCAACCAAAGCGGTTGAATTCGATGGAGTTCATTTCATCTTCATCCCCTACATGGAGAAGACAGGGATGGGTGAGAACCTTGCAGGGCTGGAAAGCAGTATAAGCCGCATCAGATGGGTACTGATAGGGCATGGAGATTTTTATGGAGGCTTGAAGGAACGCAATTCCTATGAAGCTGGCACCTATATGCCTCTATACAGGAAAGACCTTGACCGCCTGAATCCATGGAAAGTCTTTCTCGGTCATATTCATAAGCCCACGAATTACAAGAACCTCTTCTATCCCGGTTCTCCGTGCGGACTGGATATCAACGAAACAGGATCGAGACGATATCTTGTTTTCGAAACATCAAGTGGAATCGTAACCCCTCGCACTATAAATACGGAAGTTATCTACTTCCAGGAGAAATTTGTGATCATTCCAGGTTCTGATGAGATACCGAGACTCCTCGCAGAAGCAGAATCAAGGATAAAGGGCTGGAACCTCGCAAAGAAGAATAAAGGTAAAGCCCGTATCCGCATAAGTGCTGCAGGATACTCATCCGACAGAGACGCGGTACTGAACGCTCTCAGGGGGGCCTTCAACGGCTTCGCCTTCTTCAAGGATGAAGAACCCGATATAAGTGCGCTTAAATACGCCGGTGACAGTCGCAGAAGCGCTATCGCCGAAAGAACCACCAGGATTATAGAAGAACTGGAGTGGAACTTCGGCGGTGATGAACCGGAGCTGGACAGGGTGATTGAAGCCGCTCTTTCGGTTATTTACAGTGAGGGGGCTTCCTGATGGGCATCAGAATAGAGAGAATCAATATCAACCGCGGAGGCCCCCTCAAGAAGGATTTTGACATGAAACCCGCAGACCTGAACCTGATCTACGGGTATAATGAAACGGGAAAAACCTATGTAGTTGAATCCCTGATAAAGTTCCTTTTCAGCACGGGTAAGAATACACCCTGGATACTCAGAAGAACAAAAGATAAAGCATCGACCATCCGGGAATGGGAACCCGCTGGTAAAGTCACTGTCTCCGGACTTGAAAGGGGAGTGACTGAATTCAATAAATCAGGCATAAAACTGGAGGACTACAGGTACTCAGCCGCAAATCTTCCCCAGGATTTCTCCCGGCTTATGGTCATTCGTGCCGGAGAGACAAGACTCTCTGATACAAGAGATGGTGTTGGAAGAGATGTTCTTAAAACCTTTCTTTCAGGGGAAGGAACCCTTGATCAGATTGAGAAGAACATCAGCCAGACCATCAGAGAAGCTCATATCGCTTTTGATATCATAGAAGGCGCTTCCAGAGGGTTGATAAAAAAGAGAAGTGAAATAATAGAAGAAAGAAACCACCTTTCCTCTTTAAGGAGTGAAATAGACGAGAACGCTTCACTTGGAACTATCAGTTCACTTAAGAAAGAGGAGATGAAGCTCAAGAAAGATATAAAAGAGCTGGAGAAGGCAAAGCGCCATCATGCACTGAATTCGGAAACAAGGCTTCAGCAGCTCAAAGTTAAAAGAGACAATCAGCCAACGGAGAAAGATCTGCAGCAGCAGGAAACCGATATTAATATCCTCCGCGAGAAATACACGGGCATATCAAACAGGGAAAACAAGCTGAAAGAATTCAAAAAAAGCGAGGAAGACTATAAGTGGGCAAATACTGCGAATGAAATTTACCGCGGAATCATGGAAAAACAGTCAAAACGGCCAAAGTTCAATATGATCCTCATGATAGTGATACTCGGTTTCCTGGCGGTTGCTGTTGCGGGGAGTTTTCTTCACTGGAACCTTATGATCGGAGGCGCAATCGGAGCATTCATATTCATGGTCATTCGCATATTTCTGGAGCCTTCAACAGTTCCCCTTGCGGAAAAGGAAGAACTGAGAAAACTTGAGCATGAATTCCAGAAGAGATTCAGCAGCGATATGACAGACTATGCAAAGCTCAAGGTTCTAACTGATGACCTTAATAAACAGCATATCCTTGCGGAAGATATTGCTCAGAGCCTTCAGGAGGTCAATCGCGACATCAAGACAAGGAAAGAGCAGATATCAGATCGATTCAGATCAATGACCGGCAGCACCCCTGCGGAAGAGGAGTGGGACAGTGCTATAAAGATAATCAAAGATAAGAAAGCCGATCTTGAGAACAGAATAAGATCACTTGAGAATGTTCTTACAAGACTGGATATTCCTCAGGAAGAATATCTGGAGACCGCTGCAGAAGTGGAGTGGGATAATGAAGCCCTGAGACACAAGCATGATGAACTCACAATGACTGAAGCTAAACTCAATATAGAAGGGCTAAGCCTCGAATCTCTGAAATCCCGCCTGGCAGGCGAAACAGCAGGAAACACCACCGATACATGGGAAGAACTCCTGACAGCGCTTGAATCCAAACAGGGAAAAGTAGCGGAAGACTACAGAAGCATCACGGCGGAGATCCTGGCAAAAATTGAGGTTTGTAAAACAATAGACGAATTCAGAAACAAGGAGAACGCAAGGATTAAATCTTCCCTGGAATCGGAAGCGCTCACAAAACCGCTTCTTGCGCTTACAGACCGTTACAGCGGAGTAATTCTCACAGATGAGGGTAATCTCAACCTCATTTCAAAAACAGGTGACGAATTTCCGCTGGAAACACTGAGCACGGGAGCCAGTGAACAGGTGCACTTAGCTCTTAGAACAGGTTTTGCAGAACTTGCTATGCAGCAGCCGGCGTTTCTCATTCTTGACGACGCTTTCCAGCACTCTGACTGGGGTAGAAGAAAAAACCTAATCAGTCATACTCTCTACATGATTAAACAAGGCTGGCAGATCTTCTATTTCACCATGGATGATCACATCAAAGAATTGTTCATGGATGCGGGGAAAGATCTCAAGAAGAAATTCAAGTCAGTAGAGTTGAAGTAAAAAACAACATCAGTATTTCTGAATATGGAATAACACTGGCATCACTTAAGTATTATTATATCACAGGAATTTCACAGAATCAGGAGAAGACATGAAAAATTTGCTTGGCTTTACCGCTGCTGTTCTTATTTTATCTACAGGTTGCTCCAACAATGTTGCGAGTCCTGGAAATGACATAAGAAGTGCCTTGCCCGAGAAATCGCATACCATAATCGATGCCTGGCCTGAAGCAGGTCAGGTGCTTTTCGCGGAAGGATGTCCTGTACAGCTCGACACCTATACCGCAGTACATAGTGTTTCCGGAAATGGCATATTAACAATAGATGTCAGAAGCCATGATTTTGATCCTGTTGCCGCTTTGATTGATGGAGACGGCAACCTGATAGCTTTTAATGACAACTGGAAACTTTCAGCCAATGCCCGTCTGGTGGTACAGGATATTCCCTCCGGAGCTGAACTCCTCGTTTTTTCTCCGGATGATTCCAGAGGATTGTACGATGTTCTCGTTAAAGAGGGTACAGCAAACGATCTTGAGGTATATCAGGAAGCCTCTGATTTTTCGGATGGCACAGTTACAGGCTGGATCGATGACAACAGATTCGATTCTTACCTTGACAGAATTCTGAGAGAATCCCTTCAGGATGACGTTTACGTCACGAATTATCCTCAGGCAAGGTTATATCCATTCTCGATAGACAGCTCCGGTCTTGCATCTCTTCTGCTGGAATCCGATGATTTTGATCCGTATCTTGTTCTGATGGAAGCCTATGACGGCGCTTACAGTTTCATAGAGGCAAACGATGACTACAGCGGTTCAAACTCAAGAATAGTCAGAGAACTTGAAGCAGGTAATTACATTGCTCTTGTTATGCCCTACTCAACAGGAAACAGCGGCAGGTTTTCGCTGGAACTTGAGATCCTGGGCGAGGAAGTCCTGCAGATACAGGAAGTACAGGCCCTTGAGCCAGGCACGGACTACACCTCAGAAATTGTGGAAAACCGGAACTTCGCCATGGGCTGGTGGCCTGAAATGAGAGACAACTATGAGGTTCCGGGATTTCTTTCTCCTCTGTCTCCAGTTGCCGGATTCGTATTCACTATTGAGAATGCTATGGTTTACGAAGTAAACGCTTCAGGTGATATGGACGTATGCCTTACTCTGCTGAGAAGATACGAAGACAAAAACATTGAATTTGTCTCATCCAACGATGATTACGGCGATCTCGGTTCCAATTCAAGGATAGTCCAACCTCTTCTTCCAGGTGAGTACATAGCTCTTGTATCACAGTATAGCGGCTCAAGCGGCTGCGAAGTAACATTCTCCTACAGTGAAACAGAAGAAACGATCAATACTCTCAGATCGGGAAGAGCAGTTTCAGAATACCTTTCATACGATATAGAAAGCCTCCTTTATCAAATGAACCTTCAGGAAGGATACAGTTATTCCATTTCCGTTGAAAGTGATGAACTGGATCCCATCATCACATTGATACTGGCAGACGGACATCAGCTATCTGATGACGATGGTGGCTCTGGAACCAACTCGCTTCTAAATTTCACTGTCAATTCCGGCCAGGGTGGAGACTGTTTCCTTATTGTTGAGAAATACTCAGGAGGAGAAGGCACATTCACATTAATACTGGAGGAGACAGGCCGCTAAGTTAATGGAGTCAGGACCTGACCCCATGAAGTTAGCGTTTCAGTTCATGGGGTGAATTTCGGTTATAGCCTTGAATTGTTCAAGGAATTCAGTTTCACTGAGTTCTTCAGCTGCTGTCTCAAAGATATTCTCCATCGATATACTGCACCAGCTGCTCCCGAATGATACTGCAATATCCATTATATTCCAGCTGCGCTGAAGATCAAGCGAGGCCGCATACGAAGTGATGATTATCATTTCCGTCCACTGGTCCGATTCACCGGTCCATTCCCCGCCAAGTGCCACGAGCAGTACGAGCGAGGAGTCTGCTCCTTCGAAATTCACCATCGATTCCCTCTCGAGGTATTCCTGAACCGTATTACTTACAAGCAGTGCATCCTCAGGATATTTCGAATCTTCCTGCACTGAGCCTACGGCCTGAAGAACAATCAGTGCTATAACCGCAGGCAAGAACGTTTTCAAATTGATTCTCACCCTTCTTTTTAGGCTGTGCTGACGCTGGCGTGAAATACAGCTTTCTGTCGGCTACTTGGTTGTAAGACCCAGAAAGTCAGCCTAGAAGGCGGACTTGATCATACCCCATGTTGAATCGTCAAGGGACGAGCCACCGGAGAAGACCACTGAGTTGGATCCGGTTACGTTCCAGACAATACTTCCACAGCCAGGGGCAACCTTATTGGTCGAGAAATAACGCAATTCATGTGTCCCGGCTGGAAGAGCGGTAAAATCAAACGATTCGGTGATCGGACCAAGACCGTCCTCCGGCAGTATCTGGAATGATCCACAGGTATTACCATCAATGCGGAAATCGATATTGCAATAACCTCCCGTAATCAGAGTGTTGGTCGTCAACAAAATGGTGATCTCAGCATGGTCCACATTGTCTTCAGATATTGTGTGAGTGCCAAAAACGGTATCACCCGAATTCCACCAATAGGGATAATAGACTAGCTGCCAGGTATCAGAGGAAGTGGGGAAAATAATCGTAACATCACGGTTTGATTCGCCCTCAAAGGTTCCCGGATTTGCAAATAATTCATCATCCGGTATACCGTTATTATCGCAATCTCCCGCCGCGAGAATAATACCGCTTGATCCCACCATGATAAGGATAAGCATAAAACTGGTTGTCTTGAACATGAACATCCCCTTTCTTTTACAGTGTATATATTATTTTGTAGTTATGTATATAGTGAAATAAGTTACCCGTAGTAAATACTGAGAACCGCGATAGTATCCGGTTTGATCCTGACCGGTTCAGAGTTTTGACAGGAGTATGCTTTCACCGGTATTGTTGTTCTGTGAAGAAAACCATGGCAGTACAGGCAGCGGGGGAGAAAAGGGGATCATATCGTTTGAACCGGAAAATTCCATATCGCAGAATATTTGAAGCATCGAACGATGCATTCCTCATATTTGATCTGAAAGGTGTTGTCAGAGAAGCAAATCCAGCTGCGTGTAAAATGTACGGCTATCCCTATGAGGAGATGATAGGGCTATCCGGCAAAGATTTCGTTCATCCGGATTATCAGTATCTCTTCAAGCAATTCGTTAAGGAAACTCCTTCTGGCAAACCCTTTTCCGCTGAATCGGTTGAAATCCGCAAGGATGGGTCCACTTTCAACATAGAAGTCAGAGGAAGCGTATCCGAATACGAAGGCGAACCGTATATTCTGGCAGTCATTCGCGATATCACCGAGCGTAAGCTGGCAGAAGAAGCTCTGCTAGAAAGCGAAGAGAAATTTCGATTACTGGCAGAGAATTCCTTTGATTGTATCTGGATGCTGGATACCATGATGAGGTTTACTTATTTGAGCCCGTCAGTAGAAACAATGCTCGGGTATAAACCGGAACAGCTGGTCGGTACAAAACTGAGTTCGTGTTTCAAGAAAAAAGAGTATCTCAAGGTTGGTGTACTGGCTGCAAAAGCAATAAAAAATTATAAGACTTTTACTCACATTACCTTCGAAACAAGAATGCTTAACAGTAAAGGCGAAGAAGTTGATGTAGAAATTACCGGCAGGACGCTTCTCAGCAGTCATGATAAATTGATAGGACTTCAAGGTACAACCAGAGACATCACCGAGCGCAAGAAAGCAGAAGAAGAAATACGGAAGCTGTCTAAAATCGTTGAAACGACTCCGGAAGCAATTGTGGTTACAGATATGCAGGGAAACATCGAATATGTAAACCAGGGATTTCTGACTCTTGGTGACTTCGATGATGATAACTCACTGATTGGAGAATCTGTCTTTTCGTTCAGCGATGAAAAAGGCGTAAGACAGTTAAAAGAAGAAATTATTCCAACTATTGTATCTGAAGGGAAATGGATAGGGGAGATTTCTGTTAAACGAAAAGACAGCTCCATGTTTCCGGCGGAGATGGTTTGTTCGCTCATTCCTGATGAAGAAGGCAGACCAAAATATCTACTATCTCAATTCCTCGATATTACAAGGAGAAAGAACACAGAAAAACAATTGCGCGAAAGTGAGCAGAAATTCAGAGATATGACAGACCTTCTGCCGCAGATCGTCTATGAGATTGATATTGATGGAAATCTTACTTATGTGAATAAACAGGCATTTGAATCTTTTGGATATTCTCAGGAGGAATATGAAGAAGGAATTAACGTACTGCAGACATTAATCCCGTTCGACAGAAACAAAGCGATAGAGAATATAGAATCTGTTTTGTCAGGAAAGGATGTTGGAACTCCTGAATATACCGCCCTGAGAAAAGACGGAAGCACGTTTCCAATCTTAATATACGCGAGTGCAATTCTCAAGGAAAGCAAACCGGTTGGTTTGAGAGGGATCATTGTTGACATCACCGAGCGTAAGCAGACTGAGAAGGAAAAGGCCCGGATCGAGGATCAATACCATCAGGCACAGAAGATGGAGTCTGTGGGTCGGCTTGCGGGTGGTGTGGCTCACGATTTCAATAATATGCTTGGAGTGATTCTCGGTTATACGGAACTCGCCCTTGGCACTCTTGACCCTGCGCAACCTATTTATTCCACCCTGCAGGAGATTCGTAAGGCCGCTGACCGCTCAGCTGACCTTACCAGACAATTGCTGGCCTTTGCCCGCCGGCAGACAGTTTCGCCCAGTGTACTCGACCTGAACGAGACAGTGGAAGGGATGCTTAAAATGCTTCTCCGGCTTATTGGGGAAGATATTGATCTGTCGTGGCTGCCGGGTTCGGGTTTGTGGCAGGTCAAGGTGGACCCGGCGCAGATCGATCAGATCCTTGCCAACCTGTGCGTTAACAGCCGGGATGCTATAGCAGGTGTTGGCAAAATGATCATTGAAACGAAAAACGCAACTTTCGATGAAGACTATTGTGCGGAGCACACCGGGTTCGTTACAGGCGAATATGTACTGCTGATCGTCAGTGATGACGGTTGCGGCATGGACAAAGAGGTCCTTGAGAACCTATTCGAACCGTTTTTCACAACCAAGGAAGTGGGTCAGGGCACCGGACTTGGGCTGGCCACTGTCTACGGTATAGTCAAGCAGAACAACGGATTCATCAATGTTTACAGCGAAGCGGGTGATGGAACGACCTTCAGAATTTACCTTCCCCGTTATGCTGGAACAGCCGCGCAGTTGCAGAAGAAAGATCTGACGGATCAGGTCAGTCGCGGTTATGAAACCATCCTTCTGGTGGAGGATGAGCCTTCTATCCTGAAAATGACCACAATGATGCTTGAAAGCCGGGGTTACACCGTGCTGGACGCAATCACACCGGGCGCGGCTATCAACCTTGCGGGGGAATACAACGGCGAGATTCATCTGTTATTAACCGACGTTATCATGCCAGAGATGAACGGCAGGGAGCTGGCAGATAATCTAGTATCTCTCTACCCTGATATAAAACGCCTGTTTATGTCCGGTTATACGGCCAATGTCATCGCCCATCGGCGCGTGCTGGATGAGGGGGTTAATTTTCTGCAGAAGCC
>JAIOQY010000075.1 GCA_021108435.1 Candidatus Aegiribacteria sp. | reverse complement strand
ATGTTACTTCCCATACTTCACCGTAGAGGTTTCCGGGCACGAATGTATCCCTGGGTAATACTTCCAAGCGCTTCATGTTGTCAGGTTCACCCCAGGCATGTGTCTCGTATATAGGATAAGTGGTAGCAAAGCGAATTCACCGCAAAGCACGCAAAGATCGCAAAGACAATGTTGTGTCGGCTTTGCGTCCTTGGCGTTCTTTGCGGTGTATATTATAATCTAGATTATATTTAAACTGCCATGGTCTAGCCGTAGTCTATCAAGCCCTCCCGGCCCTGTATACGACAGCCAGCAGTATCCCCATCATCGCACCCACCACCCCGAATCCGGGCGACCCCTGGGACGGCGGCTGGTCAGTGGACGAGGGGTCGCTTGTGATGCGGGTGGGGGCGGGGCCTGAGTAGTGCTCGTCGAGGATGATGGGATATTGGCGTTGGGATCTACCTTGTAACTGTCATGTCAGCGACGTAGTCTAAGCCCTCCCTGCCCTGTATACGACAGCCAGCAGTATCCCCATCAGCGCACCCATCGCCCCGAATCCGGGCGACCCCTGGGATGGCGGCTGGTTCGTGGACGAGGGGGCGGTGGTAGTGCGGGTGGGGGCGGGGTCTGAGTAGTGCTCATCAGGGACCAGGATGCTGGCTGCTGTGAATTTTATTGGATAGCCTTCCCTCTCATCTCGATCATAGAACGTAAATGCAATATTTAACGGAATAGTCCATCCTGCGGCTTCATCTGTTGGCCGTACAGTCCATTCGAAAGTAACTGTTTCACCTGCACTATGATTGAATTCCCTGGCAGTCTCAGTAAATTCACTAGAACCTCTAATCACTTCAAATGGTTGATTTACCTTTTTATAACCATAACCTGTAGCTGAAAGGGCTGTGGAAACATCAACATTCTTTTTCAGGTATACTACTGCTCTAATTGTGGCTGGCTCGCCAACTTTTAATTCAGCATCATAGACTGTAGTCACTTGTTCATTATAATATACTTCATATTCAACCAGATCATTTTCGACGGCATTAACACTACAAGTTAAATAAATCATTACACATAACAACATTATTTTTCTAATTAATTTCATATTGTCCATCCTTCATTTATTGCTCCTATCGAATTTTCAACATCTCCTCCTTCCAGTTTATCACCGACTCCTTTTAGACCTGGAGGAACAAAAATAAAAGTCCCGGTAGTAAACTCAAATTCGATTGGATCATTATTGCCTACAACTGATCCAGTAGCTGGATCACGAATATCTACATAATCTTCTCTTGAATATATCTGCGCTTCATGTCCATAAATCGGATGTGGATGACATTCATTATCAAAATCATATAGGTGAAATTGATGTAATCTTCCTTTAACCCGGATCTTCCAGATATTAGTAGTTGCTACCCAGGCCGTACTGGGCGATGGCGGCAAGACCTGCATTCCACCATTTATTAATGTAGGATTATTAGCAAAAACATTTACATTTTGCAGTGAAAGAGGAATGAAAGACTTACTTGATGGATTCTGGGCTGGATCCGCTATGTACCTCTCACCCGATTTCACTGCATCAATCCAGATGTTTTGTTCCGGGTCATAGAATTTATCATGCCGCAGGTAATCCGGCACCATATTCACACCCAGCGTCACATTCTCCTGCCAGTAGGCAAGTTCATCCTTCTCGAAATGCGACCCGTCCGGCCTCACATGCTCAGCCTTCATAGTAAACCCGATCGGAAAACACATCACAGACTTTAGCAGATTGGCACCGGCATTATTGGCATCCCGCACACCGTCTGCCGATTCACCGAAATTAGAATCTATCTCATTATTGATATTATCTGATGCACCCCCGTACTGCTCATTCACCTGGTACAGCACCTCATCCACATACCACTGCCGCACCTGGCTGATGGTTTTAGCACTGCAACTGGAATACTTCCCACCGCTACGATACCTGTCCTTATCCACATACCTGGTCTGGTTCGCCTTGATCTTGGCAGTCAGGTCAACAGCAGTAGCCCGCATAGAATCGGCAGGATTGGGATAGTTCATATAATTAATATCAGGGTCAAGATGAATATCCTTACGTATCTGCCTGTTGATCTCATCCACCGCATCTTTTGCCTCTCCCTTCAGCCAGGCCGGCGGAGTCACATCAAAAGTCCTTGGATCGCAATTATCACTGTTCAGGTTCATATTCTTGATATTTGCTACCAGTCCCGGATCAAATACCTTGCTCTTATAACTATTATATGCTTCCTCCAGACAC
>JAIOQY010000074.1 GCA_021108435.1 Candidatus Aegiribacteria sp. | reverse complement strand
GATACTGATTCTGAATATGAAACAGGGGATATCTCCATACCCGGATCCGGCTGGGTGGATGTAGGACCTTACTGTACGGATAATGATTTCGCGAAGTATGAACTGTTCTGGGCTCCGGACGAATCTCCGGACTGGAATCTCATCGTGGAATCAGCAGGTGAGATTTACGAGGGCATACTGGGCATCTGGAACACAGCTGAATTTGAACCGGGACATTACGATCTTCATCTCATAGTGATTGATCAGCTGAACGACAGCCTTGTGGCTTCAAGAGATGTAGAGTTGTACGCTCCAACCGGTACAGGTGAGCCCGGTTTCGATATTGAGACATTTCTGTTTCAGAGCTGTCCCAATCCGTTCAGTAGCCGCTCAACGATAGGATACCGGGTCTCAGGTGAATCTCATGTCATCCTGAAAGTTTATGATATAACGGGCAGAGAAGTACGAACTCTGGTCGATGATGGTATATCAGAAGGCTGTTACTCAGTTGAATGGAACGGGAAGGACAATTTCGGAGCAGCTGTCAGTCCCGGCCTCTACTTCTGCAGGCTCTTGACTGAGCAGGGCTTCTGTCAGATTCGGAAGATAACGTTCCTCGATTATTGACAGTCAGATTGGCTCGAGTTGACAAAAGGGTTTCAAACTCCTATGAAATATGATGAAGTGTGCCATGTAATGGTGTGCTTTAAAGGAGGTAGATCTATGATATTTCTTTCTATTCTGTTGATTGCTCAGATTACACCGTTTGTCCCGGGTGACAGTGGCGAAGGAATACTGTCCAGCGGTGTTATTGTTATTAATGAATTCATGGCGCATCCACTCGCTTCCTATAATGAAGAATCCGGTGAATGGGTTGAGCTGTACAACAGATCGGGAGACTGGATTAACCTTTCCGGATGGGTTCTGTCAAACGCGCTTGGACAGGAAGTAACGATGTCCACTTATCTGCTGCCGCCGGAAGGTTACTACGTCCTTTGCGCATGCGGAGATGAATCCATGAACGGCGGTCTTATTCCGGATTATGTATACGGCAATTTCACAATTAACGATACTGGCAGACTGACACTGATCAGTGCTTCCAGAGAAATTATTGACGAGATAATCTATACCAGCAGCTGGCCTGTTACAGCAGGTCACTCCTGCGAGCGAATCAACCCAGGGTGGATTTCCAGCACGCCTTCAACATGGGACGTATCCACAATAGCTTTCGGGAATGGTGATTTCGGCTCACCTGGTTCACTGAACAGTGTATACGAGAATTCGTTTGTGCAGAACAGCTGGGCATTCATAAAAGCATTCGTTCAGTAAGCTGAAAGAGATTACTTGAAAACAGTTTTTGTTCTGTTACCTGTTCTTTTGGTTCACTGCGCCTTTTCGGCTGACCCTCTTGTTGTATTTTTCATAGATCCCTCATTCGATGAGTATTCCGGTGACGCTATGGTTGTATGTACACCCGGCGGCAGGCATTATGTGATCGATGCGGGTGACATGCGCAACTATCCTCCTGTGTGGGACTGCGGAGCGGAGAGGGTATTGCCTCTTCTGGACAGTCTCGGCGTTACATATCTGGATGGTGTTATCGGTACACATCCCCATTCGGATCATATTGGCGGACTTGTATCTGTTTATAATACTCTTCCGGTAGTGACAGCATACGATTCAGGCTGGCCGTACGGAGGCAGCTGGACTTACGAAACCTATCTTGAAGCGATCGAGAACAACGGCTCTGAATTCGTTACTCCCCGCAGAGGGGATTTCCTGAACTGGGGTCCCGAACTGACGGTTGAGGTGCTTCATCCCGTTGATCCATTGTCTCCATCCAATATGAACAACTCTTCAATAACCATCCGGCTTACATACGATGAAGTATCATTCATTTTTACCGGTGATCTCGAGACGGACGGCGGAGAGGACGTTATTCTGGGAGCGCTCTCAACAGGAGAGATTGAGGACATATCAGCAAATGTGCTGAAAGTAGGACATCATGGATCATTCACATCTACCTGCACGCAATGGCTGGTTAAGATTAATCCTTCGATTGCCGCCATCTGTGTTGGTTCTGGAAATCCTTACGGTCATCCTCACACGGAAGTTATAAACAGACTGAACGGCAGAGATATAACCATCTACAGAACCGATCTTGACGGTACGTTCTATATATCCTCCGATGGACAGGGAGTTTATTACAACTCCATGCCGCCCACTGGAGAAGGTCCTGCCTCCATAGATGAATTCGCCGTATATCCAAGCCCTGCCACCTCGGTGGTTACTTTCACGTGGGACGCGACTGAGGGACAGTCTTCCTCGATAATGGTCTTCAATCTAAATGGAGAGAAGATCCTTGATGTAAACGCTTCGTCCGGTTCTTATACATGGGATCTTTCAACCGGTGATGGAATGGCCTCTCCTGGTCTTTACGCTGTTGTCTTCAGAACTTCGGGAGGTGAGGCATGTACCGAATACTTCGCTGTATCCCGCTGATAGCGGTTTCTCTTGTTTTCGCAGGCGGGTCGGGTACAGCTGATCTTCTGGTTCTGTCATCTCCGGGGTTTCCATCGATGACAATGCTCGGACCCGCAGGGAGCGCAATAGGTTCCGGTTCGGGATCCATACTGTCGAATCCGGCTCTTTGCGAAACCGGATTCAGCGTGGCTGGAGGCCGCTGGAATCTTGAAACTACAGCAGCCTCAGTCGCCGGCGCTTTCTCTATCGGATCTGACATTGAAGCAGGAGTCGGTCTTGTTTATCTGGGCAGAGGAGGGCTCATCGGAAGAGATGAGTCAGGTGCTGTTACAGGCGAGTATTCCTATTCAACAGGCTGCGCAATGGCCGGAGTGTCCTTCCCGCTTGCCGGCTGGATCGAAGCTGGTGTTTCCGCCGGTCTGTCATGGGAGAATGTGGCTTCTTCGGGAGGAACCGGTATTACCGCGAACGCTGGGATGGCTTTTAAACCTTCCGGTGAGTTTCTTGCCGGTATTGTGCTTACCGGCGTCGGGCAGGCTCCTTCCTGGCAGGGTATTCGCAAGGATATGCCAACCGAAATATCCGCCGGTGCCAGCTATCGAATATCATCGATTCTGACCGGTTTTGCAGGCGGGAAAATCGGATTCTGGACTTCCGATGCCTTTGGATGCGGAATGAGCATTAATTACAGGGAGTATGGATGTTCGATCGGATATCAGTATTCTCCCGGTGAGGAAGAGATAAGCGGATTCTTCGCAGGTTTGCGGTATACCTATGAATCAAGCGGGTCATATACAATTGAGATAGCCACGGAGCAGAGAACCGAACTCGACTGGCCTGTTCTGGCCGGTCTTTCCGTTTCACTATAATCTTCAGGACTGAGCGCCTGTGAGGAACTCTGGTATGTAGATCTGAGGGATACCTTTCCTTGATGGAAAGTCTCTATCCATGGAAAGCACCATCTTGGGGCAATTGTCCTGAATGTTCATGAGGGGGAGAAATTCTCTGTCGATCGTTTCCTCAGATGCAAGAAGATACGCAACCTGAATGTAAATTGTCTCATCTCCCCTGTGGGCTGTGAAGTCAATTTCCTTTCCGTCCATCCAGCCGATGAAAATGGAATAACCTCTTCGCCTCAGTTCCATGTAGATGATATTCTCGAGAAAACCGGAAATATCACCTTCCCTGTAACCGAAAAGTGCATGCCGGAAGGCAAGGTCATTCAAAAACGCTTTACCGGTGTATTCAAGTTGTTTCTTACCCCTGAGATCATATCTTCTCACGTAATGAAAAGCGAAAGCATCAGACAAATAGCGGATGAAGTCGATGACAGTGTTAACTGATGTACTCCTGCCCAGGGATCCAAGATAATCTGCAATACGTTTTGCAGAGAAAAGAGAACCGATGTTGTCAGCAAGAAAGGTAAATACTGATTCGAGAAGCGGAATGTTTCTGATGCTGTTTCGAGTAATTACATCGTTCAGAAGAACGGTATCCTTAACGGACTGAAGGTACTGGCAGGCAACTTCCCATGAAAGCTCCATCGAATGAAGAGCCGGCATCCCTCCAAATTTCAGGTATAAACGAAATTCCTCATCCAGTGAGACGGCATCATCCCCACGGAATTCAATGAACTCCGAGAGACCAAGCGGATATATCTGAAATTCTACATATCTTCCCGCAATCTTCGTTGCCAGTTCCGATGAAAGCATCTGTGCATTTGATCCTGTAATGTAGAGATCAACTCCGCCTCTGGCGAGTAGAGAAGAGACGATTTCCTCCCAGCCTCTGATGTCCTGTACCTCATCAAGGAACAAAGCCATATCGGTTCCCTGATCAGTAATCATTCTGTGAAGCAGAATGCCATCCCGATATTGCCAGTTTTCCATCAGTTCCATATTGACTGAGAGAATTTTCGTTCCCGGAGAGATCAATCTCACCAGATCGGCAACCTGACCCAGAAAGACGCTTTTCCCAACCCTGCGCATACCTGTTATGACCTTTATAACAGGAGATCCGATGAATGGTCTGATTCTGTCAAGATACAAACTTCTTCTATAATGCAAGAATGTCACCACCTTTTGAATATCTTATTCTATACTGTAAGATAAATCATGTCAACAAGGAAAAGGAGGTGGCTGATACAACATAAGATTCGATGAATGTTTTGGTTACTATGGATATAAACTTATCCTATACTGTAAGAAAGTCCAAATTTCGGAATATCTTATTCTATACTGTAAAAAAATTACATTTCAGTTAAGTTTACGATAACGGTCACCAGATCCAGTCATCATTATTGGAGATATTCAGCCTTATTGACAGTCCGGCACTGCAGTATCCAGTGGTAACTGTGACTGGTCCAGAACAGTCAGGAAAGATGAGCGAATCTGAATGGTCAGCTTTCGAACTTCTTCGCGGATGAGTATCCTTCGAGATCGTAGTCTATTTCCAGTTCGGGCATCGGCAGCCGGTCAATCGGAACACCTGATTCATCGAGGAACTTTTCGGCAAGCGAACCGCGATAGTCGGAGAAGATAACAACCCTTAAAATACCGGCAGCGAGCAGAGCTTTCGCGCAGGTGGTGCAAGGCATATTCGTTACGTAAGCGGTGGCGCCGTTCAGTGGAACGCCGTGCCTTGCGGCCTGGGCAATCGCGTTCATTTCGGCATGATTTGTTCTGACGCAGTGGTTATCGACAATAAGGCATCCGACGTCATCGCAGTGTTCCAGTCCGGGAAGAGAACCGTTGTAGCCCGTTGAAAGCACATACCTGTCCTTCACCAGCACACAGCCGCAGTGCATTCTAGGGCATGTGGCGCGTTCGGAAGCAAGCATCGCAAGTTTCAGAAAGTATTCGTCCCAGGATGGTCTCAAAGCTATTCACCTCTTTGAATGTTGATGAAATATGCGTGCTACTGAAACGCGCAGTCAAGCTGAAAACCGAATTCAGTTCTGGAGTCACCTTCGGTTTCTTCCCAGCCGGAGCCCAGAACAGCCGCGTTCTCGATGATCTTTCTCAGGAACCTTGCCCTCAGGAAGAGATCTTCACTGATTTCAGCGGAAATGCTCATATGGAACATGAAGCCCCTGTCCCATAGCGCAGTGGAGCCGAACTCACCGGGGAAGAAAGCTTCTGCCGCGTATATCCTGGAGTTATATCCATCGGTTGCAAAAGCGGCTCCGCCAAGACCGAGTGACAGCAGGCTGACTGGAAAGTATCGAATTCTGAGTTCGATTCCGGTTCCGTTTTCAGTGGAATCTTCGTCGGAGGTCCATCCGGTGACCGAGAGTTTTGTCCTGATATTGAGTTTTTCAAGAGGCTGCCAGCTATTGCCTGTCCAGGCTCTCCAGCCTGATTCCGCGGTTTCTGTTCTTGTCCGCACACCAGCAGAAGCTTCCATGCTCCATGGGAATCTGTATTGAACCTCAGCCGAACCGCGAAGCAGATGCTCATCGTCATTGAAATATGTTGCAGCGCCTGCTTTCAGAGCTGTTCTTGAAAAAACATTCCACCTGAACCCGTAACAGAAGCCGATATCACATTCGCGGCCTATAGGGGCTGATGTCCTGGCATCAGGGAAATCCGACGGATTCCGCAGCAGCATGAGCATGTGTCTGAAGTCACCGAAATTCTGTGATGGAGCTGCCCAGAACGCGACTGATACTCCTCCGGAATCTACTCCAGCGGCTGTTTCACCCGTGAATGTGAAAGTGCTGAAATCAAGATCCCAGTCGGTTCCCATGCGGACCCAGTACCGGTCGTCACTGTCAAGCTCGGTAGCCCCGGCAAGTGTCACCCCCCATTCCTCACCTCCAACCCGAATTGCTCCGAGGGTTTCATGGATGGCGGCTTTTCCGGCGATCTCGGATACCGTTCTGTGGTGTCCGTCACCGATGGAGTCCAGTAGGGAATAAGCCGCGAGAAATGACACATCGAGATCTCCGAACCGGGCTAAGGCTCCGGCTCCGATCAGCGGGTCGCCTCTGCAGCCCCACGCGGATGTGGCGGGTTCTATACGATTTCTTATGCCCGGAGGTTTGTATAGAGCGAGTTCATTCAGGTCGGACCAGCTGCCTGGATATGAAATAACCATCCCGCTTCCCAGATCAACCTTGAGCCATCCGGCCGAGACGGACTGAAAGTTACCGTTCGGAGGAGTCCACATGACACCTCCGGAAATGATATCAACCCATTCCTCGCCTCGGGCCTTGTCAAGAAGAAGTGAGAAGCGCATTGTGCCGCTGCGGAATCTGAATCTGTCATAAAAGCCGAACTCGTCGCCTGCGTAGTGATTCTCAATGGTTCCGCGGCACGCCGGGAACCTTCGATGAAGCCGGATTCTGACATTCCCTTCGAAAGCGGAAACAGTACTGTACAGAATAATGAGCGGAATAAGTACTACGGTTATCTTCATTCAGCTACCAGAAACTCTCTAAATACTTCCATGAGTGAAGGCCCTACGCCGGGAATATCATCAAGCTCATCTATTGAAGAGACAGGTCCGTTCTGCCGCATCCATGCGGCTATCGCTGAAGCCCGGCCCGGTCCTATCCCTGGAATCAGTAAAAGATCCTCCTCGGCAGCCGTGTTGACATTCAGGGGGAATTCAGGAGTGGAAGCCTCTGCTTCCTCCTCGCTGTCAGAAAAGCTCAGTGCGGGTGGGTCTGACGCGCAATGGCCCCAGCACAGAGCAACTGAATGGGTTCCGGGAAGAGTTGAATGCTCTCCGTAACCGTATTCAACGTTGATAAGAGACACAGAAATGGAAAGGGCAGCCCAGAATCGCGCGGGATTCGTAATCATTCCCGCCCCGAGACTGATACTGGACGCCGGGGAGAATGCGGTATGAAAACTGAATTCGGTATCGAGCCCTTCCTGCCTGCCGGCTCCTATGGCCAGGGACACTCTGTCTACAGGGACAACACCGAGACCGAGCTCAAGTGATCGGGGAGAGGACGGATCGCCGGAATCGCCAAGATCACTTCGAATAATACTTCGGAAAACCGCTGTTGAGTAAATACCGGAAGTGGGAGACCAGACCGCGCCGATGTCCGCTGAGACTCCTGTTGCCCTGCCGTAACCGCTTATCTGCAGATTTCTGATAGAAATATCCGCTCCGAGAATGACACCGTTCATGATTCGATAAGCAGCCGCGGTGACAGCGGTTCCCTCGGTATAGCTTTCATCTCCAGACAGAGAGAGGGCAGCGCCCACAGCGAATCTATTGAACATCCAGTCCCCTGCTATTGCCGTTCGGTCAAGACCGCGCAATCCAAAAGGACGTGATGCTGAAGCCGCGACTCCGTGTCCTTCAAGAAGCCCGAGACAGGCCGGGTTGACCATTATGACCAGCGGTGTTGTGGGGAAAAGGCTGGAGGCTATTCCGCCCTGAAGCCATGGAGATTCCGAAACGGGTTCAAAGGCCGCTTCAGCGGAGTATGCGGAGAGCAGCAGAAGGAACACGGTTACAAAAGTGCAAAGAACTGATTTATTCTTCATACCCTGAGTTTACGAATATATCCGAGAGGTTTCAAGTGCTGGCTGTTCAGGCATGGCTGAAAAATGAGAGTTATTCATTCAAGCAGAGGGCTCAAAGCTGTCAGGAGTATATGACAGGAGCGAATTGGAAAATTATTCGTTGAACTGCATAAGTGTAGTCCAGGATCGGAAAAGTAATGTTTAAAGGCGCATTATGGTAATAGACAAAAATAAGCCAGGTAAAAGCACCGATTGATATACGCAGATTGGCAGGTATCCTTCGAGGAGTACTGGACAGCTTATAGTATTCAACGGAGGTAATTAGCAATTCCAGTTCAGGTAGTGAATTCCTAATGGATATTATTAAAGGTTGACAAAGCAGCTTTAAGGAATAAGGCTATGTTGTTGTATTTATAAATTGGTCGGTCTTACCGATATAATTCAGGTTGTTGGAGAGAATTGATGCGTTCCATTGAAGAAGGTCCCGACTCGCAACGGGGCAGGTGTAAGGTTACACCTCTGGCATATTCCATCCTTCGGAATCGCTTTCCCGAATCAACAGATCCCATTAAAGAGTGGCTGCCCGATAGGCCGGAATGGTCGGACGGGATTCCCGACATTGATATTCTCCGCCGTGAACTCGAAGATCTGAGGATTCGCAAAGGAAAGATCGTCCTCTACGGACACGATGACATGGACGGTATTACAGGACTGTACGTTGGAATCAAAATTCTTGAGGGAGAGGGTTTTGAAGTCATTCCAATCACGCCCGAACGTTCGACAGATGATTATGGTCTTATTCCAAGGCTGATGGAGGGGTCTCTTCTGTCAGGTGATCTGCTCCTTACAGTTGATTACGGATGTTCTTCTGTGGCCGGAGTCCGGTGGGCTCTGGATCAGGGTGCAAGGGTAGTTATTACCGACCATCACATGCTTAACCCTCCTTTACCTGATGCTCATGGAATGATCAATCCACAGAGAACCGGTCCCCCCGCCACTTATCTGGCCGGCTGCGGAGTCCTGTACGCTGCCCTGATATCGATCTTCCCCGGGTGGGAGAACGAACCCGGACTTCTTACAGCTGTCGCTCTGGGAACCGTTTCAGACAGAGTACCTCTGCTGGGCTGGAACAGGTATCTCCTTGAGGAGTTCGGAAAGATCGATATCGATATGCTCAAAGGCGGCATGAAGATGCTTGCCGAGATGTGGCCCGCAAGAGAGTCGGCCTGGACGGGATCCATGATCCGTCACGAGATCACATCAACTGTTGGAAAAGGGAAGGGCTCAGGAATCGGGATCATGCTTGATTTCATGATGGATGAAGACTACAGAAGCTGCAGGTCTATCTGGAAACTCATGAAAAAGGAAAGCCGGTATAGAGCGTATCAGCTGTCAGACATATTCTCGCAGGCTCTCAAAAACAGAGATGACCAGGCATCCGCATATGGAATGACACTTGTATATATGGACAAAATTCCTGATGGCATGGGAGGAACTCTTGCCAGTAAATTAAGCAGAGTAACCCAGAGGGGAACACTGATAGTTTCCCCGCGGGAGGGTGGAAAACTCGTTGGAGAAGCCCGCTCATTCGGCGATTGGGACATGGCCGGTTTTCTCGTGAGTATGGGAGATGTATTCACCAATGCGGGAGGACACAAAATGGCAGCCGGATTCAGCTGTGTGGGTTTGAGATGGGATCAGCTCAGAGAACTGCTGCTGTCGAGAATGGTTGAATATCCGGTTGATCCGGTACCGGTACCCCACGTAGACCTTCTGGTTGATGAACTTCCGAAACCCGAGGAACTTCTATGCCTGGCACCGTTTGGAGGGAAATTCCTCCCTCCTGCCGTACAAAAAGATAATCTGAGGTACCTGTTGCATGTAGGTATAAATACGGTCAGCTGGGGCATTTCAGAAGAAAGCGGCGACTAGGGTCGGACATAACAACGTACACTTACCCAATAGCGTAATGTGGAATAAAACGTACATACCCCTGGTGATGTTTTTCAGGGATATTGAAGAGAGTGAAAACTGATGAAATATATCGTCACAGGAGCCGCAGGCTTCATCGGAAGCCATCTGTCCGAGCGTCTTCTTGCTGAAGGAGAAAGTGTAATCGGTTTTGACTGCTTCAGAGATTATTACTCTCCCGAGTTAAAAAGAGCGAATATTTCCTCTTCTCTTGACAATCCCCGTTTCACACTTCTTGAGCAGGATCTTTCGGATACGGAATTTTTCGAACTTGATGAAGCGATACCTGATGATGAAGAAATCATCATATACCATATGGCTGCCCAGGCAGGCGTAAGGAAAAGCTGGGGAAAGGAATTTCTTCGCTACACTGCCGATAACATCCTGGCCACTCAGCGCCTTCTTGAATGGGCTGTCCGCTTCGGAAGGCTCCGCAATTTCATCTTTGCTTCATCATCTTCGGTATACGGACGTGTTGACGCTTTGCCGATGGTTGAGGACATAACTGTTCCAATTCCTGATTCACCTTATGGAGTAACCAAACTGGCTGCGGAAAATATGGTCAGGCTTTACACCAGAAATCATGGTTTGCCGAGTGTATCACTTCGATTTTTCACAGTATACGGTCCCCGTCAGAGACCCGATATGGCATTCAACATTTTCATAAGGGCGATCCTCGAAGGAAAGCCAGTCAGAATATTCGGTGATGGAGGACAGACACGGGATTTCACATACATTGGTGATCTGGTGAAGGGTCTGAGGCTTTCGGAAAGCTGCACTGACGGCAGGGTGATGAATCTTGGCGGCGGTAACACACTTCCTCTTCTGGAAGCTATAGCCATCCTTGAGGAGGCTGTGGGGAAGAAAGCCTGTCTGGAATTCCTTCCGGTTCAGGCCGGTGATGTTCCAGACACCTTTGCGTCAACAGAGCTTCTGGAAAGAACAATCGGCTGGAAACCGTCTACGCCTCTCCTGGACGGCCTCCGCGAAGAATCCCGCTGGCTCCAGGGTCGGACATAACAACGTACACTTACCCAATAGCAATAAGTGAAATAAATTGTACATATGTCTGTGGAATCTTGTAAACAGGTATGTTGTTTCCGGAAAAGAAATGGGGACACGCA
>JAIOQY010000073.1 GCA_021108435.1 Candidatus Aegiribacteria sp. | reverse complement strand
ACAAAAGCTCTCGAAGGTACGAGGGGCAAAAAAAGAATCACTGTATTCAGGAAAACGTGATGGATAGAACCTGTAAAATGCGATGGAAGCACCAGAGGTTGAATAACGGATGTGCCTTCCTCTGATAGTATTTGCTGTTATAGCAGTAAGATTCACCATTATTCAAGAACATGCCATGCGATCAAGCTAAAAACCAATGATATTCACTGCTCAGACAGTAAAAATTCATGGATTATCTTATCAAAGCCCTTGACTTGAACTTGAAATAGCACATTTTACTGTTAAGGCAGTAAATATGAGGGGATCATAATGGCTAATATTGCACAGATAATTGGAAGGCTCGGTAAACTAGTGCGGTTTCATCGTAACAAAGCCGGTTTGACGCAGATTCAACTGGCCGATCTGGCCGGGGTTGGAAAATCTACTGTCTACGATATCGAGAAAGGCAAGCCTACTATTCAGATCAACAGTCTTTTTGCTGTACTTGCCATAATGAATATTGATGTCAAATTCTCAGGACCACTAAGTGCTGCATTCGAAAAATGGTCTGCAGATCAATCATCAGAGAAATAAGGGTCTGCATTTGACTGGAGATAAAACGATTATTCGGTGTCATATCCGGAACATCAGGATTTCAGGAGTTCTATCATGTCGGAACCGATAAGACAGGCAAAAGTGTTCATGCACGGTCAATGGGCCGGTATCCTTGAGGAGTGGGTGACCAACAGAGAATACAGGTTTGTTTATCGTGATAGTTACGATGGCCATCCGATTTCGCTTACAATGCCTGTCGGGGAAAAAATCCATGAATTTTTAAGATTCCCCGCTTTTTTCGACGGACTTCTGCCGGAAGGCGAGATGCTTGAAGGGCTTCTCCGTCAGCGGAAGATTGACCGGAACGACTGTTTTGCGCAGCTCATGGCTGTCGGGCGCGAGCTGATTGGTGCAGTCACCGTTGAGGAAATCACATGAATCGCTGCCCTATCACATATGATGAGTGCGGCGTAAGCCTTTACTCACAACGAGGTTTGCACTTGCTGAATAAAAACCTTTCAAATCTGAACCGTTTTCCGCTGACGGCCTCAGAACAGCGGAAGGAAGCAATTATTCGAGCGGGTAAAATATCGATTCAAGGTATCCAGCCGAAACTGAGCACACGACTCAGCGTAAAGAAATCCGTTTTTGAAATAGTAGACAGGGGTGGTCACTACATTCTCAAACCTCAACACAGCGTATACCCCGAGTTGCCGGAGAATGAGGGTCTCACTATGCATCTGGCTGACCTTGCAGGTATGGATGTTCCGTTGAACGGGATGGTGTATTCCAGGGATGGCTCTCTAACATATTTCATCAGGCGATTTGACCGAGTCGGAAAAGGCACGAAGATTGCGACGGAGGACTTCGCGCAACTCAGCGGTAAAGACCGGGACACGAAGTACAACTTCAGCATGGAAAAGGTTATAACAATTCTTGAGCAGTACTGCACGTTTCCTGCTGTTGAGCAAGCAAAACTATTCCGAAGATCTCTCTTTAGCTTCCTGATTGGCAATGAGGACATGCATCTGAAGAATTTTTCCCTCATCCGTCGCGATGGCATGATTGAGTTGTCACCAATGTACGACTACCTGAATACTACAATCGCGCTTCAGGCAATAGGGAAACCAATTGAGGAGATTGAGGAGCTTGCTTTGCCATTAAGAGGTAAAAAGCAGAATCTGACTCGAAAAGACCTGATCGACTACTTCGGCCGGGAGAGGCTTCAGCTCACCGCAAAAGTGATTGATGGTTCCCTGCAGGTATTAGAAACAACTATTCCAGAGTGGTACGACCTTATCAAAACGAGTTTCCTGTCCGATCCCATGAAGATGCTCTATTCTGAATTGCTGCATCGGCGTTGTGCTGTGTTGGGACTCTGAATAAAACCACATGAATCCGTTTCCCGCCAGTTGTTACTTCTTCTATAGAAAGTCAGGAGCATCAAGGTTGAACAGAACTATCTGGAACCTGTGAAATCCCGTAAGATAGAGCTTGAAAAGTCAATCAAGTCACAGATGGGATAACGCTTGCGTATATGCGGAGACACGTACTGAAAATGTCTGAGAAAAACAAGCATCAAGCATTGTAAAATATTATATATTATATAGATAACAGAATATCAACGTTAAATAATTGCATTTAACGTCTTTCTGATGTATTGTTAACCGATAAATGATATCAGATTGAACGGGGGATTGACCCGGTGAAGCTTACAAAAACTGCTGTTTCAAGACCTGTTGCTGTTACCGTACTTTCCATTGTTGCTGCGCTGCTCGGTACCGTTGCCGTTATGAAAATGCCGGTGGATCTTCTTCCATCGGTAGAGTATCCAAGATTGACCATTGAGACTACATATCCATCATCCAGTCCTTACGAGGTTGAACGCCTTGTAACCGATCCTCTCGAGAATGCCGTTGCCGGTGTCAGAGGGCTCAGGAGCTATACATCCAGGTCTTACGGGGACAGGAGCCGCATAACCCTTGAGTTTGACTGGGGCGCGCGGATGGATTTCACAAGGCTCGAGGTTAGGGAAAAACTTGATGTTGCCGGATGGTCGATGCCGGATGAGGCAGGAAGACCGACGATAGTTGATTACGATCCTTCCCGCAGGCCTTTCATGGAAATATTGATGACAATGGAATCGAGTGACTGGACCGATGTCACTGATTTCGCGAGAAGACTGGTAACGTCGCGGATCGATCAGGCTGAAGGCGTCGCGGGATGTGAAATACAGGGAGAGGCTGATCCTGCAGTCTTCGTGCGCCTGAGAGAAGGCGTGGTTGAAGAGCTGAACCTTAATCCTGAGACGATTGCGCTTGCTCTTCAGGGCGCTAATGTCTCCATGTCGGGCGGGCTCGTACGTGATGGTCAGAGAGAGTACTTTCTTTCACTTGAGGGTGAATTTTCAACTCTTGAGGATGTTGAAAACACAGTTGTTGGAATCAGAGGCAATACACCGCTCCTGTTAAGAGACATAGCAGAAGTATCAATAGGAGAGAAACCGGTAACTGAGTGGGCCAGCTTCAATGGTGAGAGATGTCTTATCATAAGAGTACGCAAGATGGCTGAGGCCAATACCGTTGAAGTGGCAAGGGAAGTCAGTGAGCTTGTCACTGAACTAAGGGAGGAATACGAGGCTCTTGATCTTCAGATAATACAGAACGATGCGGACTTCATAGAGGAATCCATTGGTGAAGTAATAGAAGCCCTGATTCTTGGTGGATTATTAGCGTTTGGAGTTCTGTTCTTCTTTCTGAGAGACTGGAGAAGTCCTCTGGTACTCGGCCTCTCATTGCCTCTCAGCATAGCCATCGCGCTGTTCTTCCTGTTCATTTCAGGAGTGACGCTTAACATCATGTCTCTTGGAGGACTTGCTCTTGGAACCGGCCTCCTTGTGGATAATGCGGTCGTAGTCCTGGAAGCTATATACAGGCGCAGAGAAAATGGAGAAAAAGCGATTGAAGGTGCCAATTCCGGTACCTCTGAAGTTGGGAAAGCAATTACTGCCAGTACTCTTACAACACTCATTGTCTTCTTCCCTGTAGTATACATGGAGGGAATCACCAGCCAGCTTTTCAGAGATCAGGCTCTGGCAGTTGGATTCGCGCTGATAGCCAGCCTTCTGGTAGCGGTTACGATTATACCAACCCTGTCCGCAAGGATAAGGAATATTAAAAAGAGCACCGATGTCACTACGAGAATGAAGGATCGATATGTCAGATTGATGCAGAAGGCACTCAGGCATCCAGGTAAGATTCTGCTCGGCGTTATGGCAGCTTTTGCAATTGCTGTTCTGGTCGGCATGGGGCTTCCTATGCAGCTTCTTCCCAGTACACCCGTAGACCAGCTGGAGATATCCTATTCCGCTCCAAGGGGAACATCCATGGCTCAGATGGTTGAGCTTTCATCAGGTGTGACTGATCTTGCACTGTCCTCAGGCGCGGACTGGGTTTCAGGCCGAAGCGGAGTCCGTTCAGAGGAAGGTGTTGACGCAGTTTTAACTGCATCATACCAGACTCCTGAGGATGCCACTGACGCTATGCAACCATTGAGAGATGCATGGAACTCGGTATTCAGATTTCCGATAACAGTTGAGAAAAGAAAATCTCTGCTTGGAGAAATACTTGGTGGCGGCAGCTCCTTTACAGTATATCTCGAGGGTGAAAGCATCAATGCAGATCTTGAGGCAGCTCAAGGACTTGTGCAGATCCTATCCGGACTGGAAGGAGTTGAATCCGCTAATTTGCAGTACCTTCCAGGCAAGCCGGAGATGGTGCTTGATCTGGATCAGGAACTGATCAATCTGTTCGGAGTATCCGCGTCTAATGTGGCTGATTTTGTAGGAAGCCTCTCAAGAGGAATCACAGCCACAACCTATTACAGACAGGATGAGCGGGTTGATGTTGTTCTGCTGGCCGGCCGCGGCGAAGGGATTTCAATTGATTCACTTTTCCTGAGATCAATGCCTACATCATCAGGATTGCTTTCAATTGACAGAATAAGCGAGCCGGTAAGACGACAGACCCCCGGTTTCATAGAGCACAACCAGGGAAACAGAGCAGTCGCTGTACAGATACAGGGATCCGGAAGTAATCTTGCGAGGATATCCAGCAGTGTATCCACAGCTTCGGATACACTTCTGAGGGAAATTCCCGTCCGTCTTCGAACAGGAGATGAGATTGAGGAAATGAACAGAACCACATCAAGCCTTATACTTGCTGCTCTTCTTGCTGTTGGTCTGGTTTACGTTCTGCTTGCCGCGCAGTTCGAATCTTTCCGGGAGCCTTTTGTGATAATGTTTACTGTACCGCTTGGCGTTATTGGTGTCGTTCTTGGTCTGGCCATGTTCGGACAGAGCTGGAATGCACTCTCCGGAATAGGTCTTGTCGTTCTGTGTGGAATCGTTGTGAACGACGGCATTCTTCTCGTTGAACGTATCGGTCAGCTCAGGAAAGAGGGATTCGACAGGAATAACGCTATCATTCAGGCAGGCAGAGATAGATTCAGACCTGTTCTGATGACCACGGTAACAACAGTTCTCGGCCTGACCCCGATGGCCATAGGATTCGGTTCCGGAGCAAGCCTTCGCCAGCCGCTTGCTATCGCGGTCATTGGCGGAATCACCGTTGCTACGGCACTCACTCTCGTGGTTGTTCCTATTCTGTACAGATTGCTTTCGAGCAGGAGGGGTTCCGTTGTCGGTCGTTGATCTGGTTCTCCACAGACCGCGTGGAACAGCTGTAATCTACATTGCTCTCCTTATTCTGGCCTGGGTATCATTCAACAGGATACCGATAGAGGGAACACCGGACACTACTCTGCCTACGCTTCATGTTTCAGCTTACTGGTCAGGGGCCGATCCTGAAGCCATCTGTGAACAGGTTACTCGTCCCATCGAAGAAACTTCCCGAGAGATTGAAGGTGTTGTAGAGATATCTTCAACATCCAGGAATGGAAGCAGTTCTGTAAGTGTTTCATTCGAGAATGGCACTGACATGGATGTTGCTGCAATGGAATTGACAGAACGGGTTTCATTCCTCCGGGATGAACTGCCGCAGGCCGTCATAACCGGCAGTGTGACACAGGCCATACCACAGGAACTAGACAGTGAGGGGTTTCTCTTGTACGCCATAACTGGCGACGAGTCCTCTGTTCTTAAGCAGCTTGCCGATGATGTGATTGTTCCGAGGCTGGAACGGATTGATGGAGTAAGTTCGGTCATTGTCGAGGGTTTAGGTCAGCAGGAAATTGTAGTAGACATCGACCGTGATGCGCTCAACTCACTTAATCTGACCCTTTCACAGGTTGCAAGCGCTGTCCATCAAGGAATCGTTGATCGGAACACGGGTGTCGTGGTTGACAGCTCCGGACTTGAAGCGGTTCTCAGGATATCCACAGTCCCCGGCTCAGTAGCTGAATTGAAAGAACTCGTTATCTCGAATCGGGGCGGGAGATTCATTACTCTCTCCGATATTACAAACAGGATACTGGTCGATTTCAATACAAATGATACTTTCATATTCAGGTACAACGGAATGGATCAGGTTACTCTTCAGATCGACAGAAATGCGTCCAGTAACGCTGTTCGAGTGGCCTCTTCAGTAAAATCCAGTGTCGAGGAATTGAGTAAGGAACTGCCCGATGGAATAGAGCTTCATCTTACAGAGGATGGAACCGAAAGTATTACAGATGATCTGAAAGACCTGTCCTGGAGAGCCCTGGTTGCACTA
Organism: Candidatus Aegiribacteria sp.; assembly: GCA_021108435.1. NCBI lineage: Bacteria > Pseudomonadati > Candidatus Aegiribacteria > Candidatus Aegiribacteria sp. The sequence goes on along the minus strand of JAIOQY010000073.1, from coordinate 38,751 downwards.
TGTGCGATAGTCCTTATTCTTCTGTTTCTCAATCGCAGCCCGCTTTCCACTCCTCTTATCATAAGTTCCATCCTCTTCTCGGCTGCGATGGCTGTTACTGCTGTATATCTGGCCGGTTACAGTATCAATGTTCTCACGCTCAGTGCACTCGCGATAGCGTTCGGGCTGCTGGTTGACGGAGCTGTTGTTGTTCTGGAAGCTATCGGATTCAGGCGAAGACAAGGTCTCTCGCCAATGGAAGCGGCAAGGATAGGGGCAAAGGAAGTCGCCATGCCGATTCTTGGAGGCATACTGACTACTATGGTCGCACTTGTACCGCTTCTTGCAAGTGAAGGAATCCTGAAACTCTACTATCGTCCATTTGCCTTTACTATTGCAGCCACACTTACGGCTTCATTCTGTGTCTGCCTAACTCTGGTTCCCTCGATAGCTGCGAGATGGAAGTCCAGAAACTGGTTCAGGGAAAGAAGATGGGACAGGCATCTGGCAAAAGGGATCGCGGTTCTCCATCACAAGCCTCTTATCGCTGTTCTAATCGCGGCTCTTCTTGTGGCCGGAGCGGTTTGGGCATTCCTCGCGAAGGTCGAGAAGGGGCAAGAATGGGCTTTCAGCTTCGATCCGGATTACGTCCTGGTCTGGATGCAATACCCGCCGGGTACTCCTCAGGATGTTGTCGATACAGCTGCAAAGGAATTTGAGGTAATACTGGCCAACAGGGAAGGTATTACTTCTACAAGAACACGAGTTACAGGTGAGAGCGCGAGTATCTATTCAGTATTAACAGATGAGGCCGTACAGACCGGTTATGGTCTGCAGATAGAAGCCGAAGCAAGAGCGCGTGCTACTACGCTTGGAGGTGTGCGCTCCATTTATGTGCGCGGGATGAATCCTGAACCATACTGGCGGAGTTCAAGAAGCGCGGGAATGATGCAGACAATAGAGCTGCGCGGATTCGATTACCAGGGACTCAAGAATATAGCGCTCTCAATGCAGACAATGCTCGAACGGCACCCTAGGGTTGGAGAGGTTAACATCAACTTCGATCCCAGAAACCCTGAACGTAACCAGCTCGCGATAGTTTTTGACAGACAGGAGCTGGCGGATCTTGGAATCAATCCGGGCCAGATATTTCAGGCGTTCAGATACAATCTTGCAGGCGGTTATGGCGCGGAGGTTCAGGTAGGTGATGAAAGCCTCGACATGACCTTCAGAATTGACGGGATGGATAATCCGGAATTGTCTGAGGTTCTGGAAAGCAGGATATTGACCGTTGGTGGAACCATGGAGCTTGGGGACATCGTTCAGATCGATACACTCGAGGTTCAGGGCTCCATTGAAAGGGATAACGGGGAATATATACGAACAGTTGCCTATTCATTTATGGGAGCAGAGAGAATGGCAGCCCGTTTCAGGGTCACTCTGCTGGATAATCTTGTTCTTCCATCCGGATACAGGGTACATGAGGCTGAGTATATCCCGTTCTGGCTGCAGGACGATGGTACCGATATGAATCTTCTCGTTATCCTTGCGATAATTGCCGTATTTGCCGTGACCGCTATTGTGTTCGAATCATTCAAGGCGCCTCTTTATATCCTGGCGGTCATCCCTATGGCTATGGTCGGTGTCGTTGCCGGATTCTGGATATTTGATAAGGTATTCACGCCGCAGGCTTACGTAGGGAGCGTATTTCTTGTTGGCATTGCGGTGAATAATTCCATACTCCTTGTTGACAGTTATCAGAAAAAGAAGAGAGCCGGGATGGATACCAAAATGGCCGCTGACATGGTTGTCTCCGAGCGGCTGCGGCCTATCCTGCAAACCAGCGCTACTACTATTCTAGGATTGCTGCCTCTGGTTCTCTGGCCAATGAAAGAGGTTGAAGATCTCTGGAGTACATTGTCATTTACAGTTGTGTGCGGAATGGTAATCTCAACACCTCTGGTTCTCATTTCGCTGCCGGCATTAATACAGTTGACTTCCCGGAAAGGGAGGAAGAAGAAGTGATACAAAAAGTGATATTCGGACTTTTAATAGTGTTTCTAACGATTGCTGCATGCGGTGGTGAGGAAGAAGAGGCTGAGCTGGAAACCCTTGAGCCTTCTCCTCTTCCGGTAACAGCGGAAGCAGCTTCGGTGGATACTCTTTTTGAAGTAGTCAATTCAACCGGCAGAGTTACTTCTGCCAGGACACAGTCCCTGTCCGCAATGATACAGGGAGAGGTAGTACAGGCACCCGCGCATACAGGTGAAGAAGTGAGAGATGGTGAGATAGTTTTCAGGATTGCTTCAGGTGAAAGTGCTTCCAGGCTTTCAAGTGCAAGCAGTTCATACAGAAATGCGCAGGCTCTTTACGAATTCGAATGTGAGAATTACAGGGGTGAGCTCACTCCGGAGATTCAGAGTATGCTGCGCCAGACAACAGGGTTGGCTGATGCGCAGACAAATCTTGCAGGAGCTCAGACCCAGTACAGCAACTCCGCAATCACAGCGAGCTTTAATGGAGTCATTTCGGATGTTTCAGCCAGGGAGGGGATGGTTGTCTATCCCGGTACTGTACTGGGTGAGATTATCGATCCATGGAGTCTTCAGGTTGAAGTCAGTCTTGATGAGAGGGCACTTGTTCAATGTATGAAGGGACAAAGGGTTTATGTGACCATTCCCTCATTGAATGATACAACCGTTGTTGGAACGGTTGCATCCGTTTCTCCTACTATTGACCCATCTCTTAGGGCCGGTAAAGTGGTTATTGATCTTCCGGTTATTCCGAATCTTCGATCAGGAGCTACAACAAGGGTCGAGATAGTAATCGCGGTCTATTTAAATCAACTGATTATTCCTGAGGAAGCAGTTCTTATAAGAGATGACCGAGATATGGTTTTCGTTGTCACTGATGGTCATGCAAAATGGCGATATCTCACACTTGGACCAAAAGGGAGAGGTTATGTCGCGGTGCTGGAGAGTGATCTGGAAGGCGTTGCGGAAGGCGAGCAGGTAATTACCTCCGGTCATTACTCACTTGCCCACGATGCCCCGGTAGCCGTCGTCAATTAGAGGGTCGGACATAACATTGTACACTTGTGATAACAGTAAACGCTAATAATCGTTGATATAGTTAACAATTATATATGAAATTTGTGATTCATTCTACTTATATCATTATACTATGAGTATGTATTTTATCCGTAAGTGCCGCAAGTGACGTCCGACCCCGCCCGCTCCAGGAGAGAGAGTAAGTATGTATTTCAGCTCAGTGATAATGCTCGCATGTGCTGCAACGTTTTATCACATCGGCAAAACGGAGTATCATAAAGGCATACTTCTATTCCTCATAAGTATACTTGTTTGGAATGGCACAAATTTCTTATTTGGATGGGGTTGGCTTATGTGTGTTGTGGGACAGGTTGGACTCTATGGCATACTGACTATCATCAACCTGTCACGTCCGCCGCGCCCGTTCTAAGAGTACATTCGGATTATTTCACCTGACCTGAACAGTGCCGAATTGGGGCATGAAAGAACATTGCAGAAGGCAATAGCCTGGTGCGGATCCTTTTTCGGATAAAGATATGCCATTACAGTGAGAGCATCCGCGTTGCATGGACAGCTGCCAAGAACATCCAGTGAAGTTCCGCAATGGGGGCATGATAAATCAAGGGGTTCATCAGGATTCGCTTCACCTTCCAGTATCTGGTAAGCTGAATCCCCCAGTACAGCTGACAGGGCCACAAGGCCGTTTCCACTTCTCCTGCCCGAGAATTTGACTACTATTGCCGGATATCCGGAAACAGGATGGTCAAGCGAAATCAGATTATGTCCCTCGGGGCAGTAAACCGCGTTCACTACAACCTCGACCTTTTCCTTCTCGTTCTTCTCGTGGTTCATTTCGGGAATCTTTAATCTTCCTTTGTCATCAAACATGCTTCCAGGCATGAAATGCCCCTTTCAATGTGTTTCTTAATGTTATTCTCAATGATGCAATGATAATAGAAATCATCAATTGGGAAAGGGTTAAGATTGATAATACTCTACTAATATTATAGGAAAATTGTATAAAAGCCTCAATCATAGTATGATAGGTATACCATATTGGGCATGAAGCTTTTCACTTAACTGATATCCGAAAGGAAGTAAAATGAATCGAGTTTTACTATTTGCGTTGCTTGTACTGATGTCGAGCATGCTTGTGCTGACTGCCTGTGGAGAGGAAGGAAGTACTGCTACTCTGGATGATTCTTCTGCCACCGATATACTTGTTGACCATGTTGAATCGGAGGGTGCTGCTGATCTAATCCCACGAGCAGTTCTCTTCGGTAATCCTGAGAGAATCAGACCTCAGCTTTCACCTGCCGGTGATATGATAGCTTACATCGCTCCGGTTGACAGTGTTCTTAACCTGTGGGTGATGAATATTGATGGCAGCGAGCCAACGCAGCTAACCTTCGACACAAACAGAGGTGTTATAAATTACTTCTGGGCAGAGAATAACACTCATATTCTTTATATGCAGGATCTTGCCGGCGAGGAAAACACTCATGTTTACAGGCTGGATGTTACTACAGGTGATGTACTCGATATGACTCCTTATGAGGAAGTTAAGGCTTATGTCAGCGCTACTGACGAAGATCAGCCGAATACAGTACTTGTGGAAATGAATCAGATCAATCCAATGTTCTTTGACGTCTATTCATGTGATCTGGAAACCGGTGAACTTACCCTCCTGCAGGAGAATCCAGGAACAACTGAAGACGGCGACATGGTGCTGGGATATATGACTGATGAGAATCTCAATGTACGTGGAATGGGAACGATTGATCCTGAGGACGGAACGATAGTCATTTACCTTAGGGATGTCGGTGCTGAAGAATGGGTGGAGTTCATATCTTTCTCAGCTCTTGACAGTGTTTCTCCCGAGAGGTTCAGCAATGACGGCAGGGGTCTCTACTACCAGTCCAACCTTGAGTCAAATACTACAAAACTTCTCTATCAGGATCTCGACACAGGAGAGATCACCGAAATCGCACACGATTCGCTTGCCGATCTTGGCGGAGTATCTTTTGATCCGTTCACCGGAGAACCCAGAGCGGTCAGTATCCATTATCTCAGACGGAATGTAGAAGTGCTTGATGCTTCAATACAGGATGATTACGATTTCCTGGGAAGCTATGATCCCGGAGATTTCGCCATGGTTTCGAGAGATAACGCTGACAGCACCTGGATTGTGGCTTACTTCACGCCACAGAATCCAGCTTCTTATTACGTTTACGACCGTACTTCTAAAGAAATGACCTTCCTTTTCACAGCTATTCCGGCTCTGGATGATTATCAGATTGCGGATATTAAACCGCTTCTCATACCCGCAAGAGATGGGTGGGAGCTTCCGAGCTATTTGACGCTTCCTGTTAATGCAGCAGATGAACCGCTGCCGATGGTTCTTTACGTTCATGGCGGTCCATGGGCTAGGGATTATTATGGATATGATCCCTTCGCGCAGTTGCTTGCCAACAGAGGGTTTGCAGTACTGCAGGTTAATTTCAGGGCATCAACCGGTTTTGGCAAGGAACACATGAATGCCGGTAATAAGGAGTGGGGCGGACTGATGCAGGATGACCTGACCGATGCTGTCAGGTGGGCCATAACTGAAGGTATCGCGGATCCTGCCAGAGTTGTGATCATGGGCGGTTCTTACGGAGGGTATGCCACACTTGCAGGTGTAACATTCACACCTGACCTTTACTGCGCCGGTGTGGATTTCTTCGGGCCATCCAATCTGGTTACATTCAGAGAGACTGTGCCTCCTTACTGGAGACCTCTTGATGCCATAATGGATATCAGGATAGGTGATCTCGAGGAAGATGCGGAGATGCTTCAGGACAGATCCCCTCTAAATCATGTTGAGAATATTTCCATTCCCATGTTTATCGTGCAGGGAGCCAATGATCCGAGAGTTGTTCAGGCTGAGTCAGATCAGATGGTCGAAGCTCTCAGGAACAACGGCAACGAGGTTTACTACATCGTTTACGAAAACGAGGGACACGGATTCGCGATTGAAGCGAACAGGCTCGAATTCGCCGGAAGAATTGAAGAGTTCCTTCACAATCACGTACGTGGTGTTGAGTGTCAGCTGTTCGAAGAAATTCCTAATTCAACTGCTGAAGTAAGATAGATACTTTCAAGAAGCAATTACCGGGGGCATGAGTCATGCTCCCGGTTTCTTTAGTGCGATTATCTTATGATGGTGAACAGTGAGGACCAGCTGTTCTGAGAATCCGAGACTCTGAGGCAGTATACAGCGGGTGGAAGATGTGTGCAGGGAATAGTGAGAACTGTTTCCGGTCCGGTGGTGAGTTCCTGTCTGAATACGCACCTTCCGGTAAGATCATAAATCAATACATTGAAAGGCGCAGAAGCAGGATTTAAAGCGGGAACCGAGAGTCTTACCACCTGATTGACAGGATTGCCAAGAATGTCGAATATGAAGGCAACGGATAATTCCTCCTCAGATGAAATCCCGACCCCTCCGTCAAGCGAGGCGTATATGTTCCAGGAGCTGTCCCCTCCCGTACCGGCCCAGGCAATAATGCCGTCAGAAAGAGCAGGCAGCCATGCTTCCCCTGCTGGATTCACCAGCTGAGAGGGGCTGGACCATTCCGCGCCTTCAAGAGTACTCTGCCAGATTTGAGCGTCAGTACCATTTCCAATCTGCCATGCGGCGAAGATATTTCCTGAAAGAGAGAGTCCGGCTGTCGGCGCGAATGCCTGAAGTGTTGGGGATGAAAATAGCTCTTCTTCATCGTCCCATCCGGTTCCGTTCCAGAATTGCGCAATAATTCTTGAATTATCGTCATCTTCCTGCCAGAGAAGGAGAAGAGTGTTTTCGACAAGTACGAGTTCAGGTGAGCGGCAGAAGTTACCGGAGGATACCTCCACAGGAGCTAAGAATCCTGTTTCACTTCCCCTGGTCCACATTATTCTCTCACCTGATGTGGTTCCCTCGACCCATGCCGCATGAAGATAACCCGAAATATCAGCTGCTGCGGTTGGTGAGATTTCTCCGGTATTAATGCCGGAAAGGTAGGTTTCCGGGAATGATCCATCAAGCGCCTTGATCATTATATCACCTTCACCGCGCCTCCATACCTGCCAGACAAGCCACATCCTGTCCGTATAAGCTAGTTGTGGAGCACCGTCGTAACCATCGCCATTTGCCGCTACGGTTACGTTGTTGAAGAATGATCCTGAAGCGGTCTTCACATTGTATCCATATGTTGAAACATCGAAATCGCTCCATGCAAGCCAGGGCTCACCGTTTCCATCCAGCGCCATATCAGGTGTAACATCCCAGTATTCGTCGGCGTCAACGTAGTAAACAGAACTCCATACATCACCATCCCAGTTTCTTGCTGCTATATCCAATCTTCCGTTTTCGGCTGTGAGCCAGGCAACCCAGGTATTGTTTCCCGAAGATGCTGTAACAGGATAACAGTCAGAAAAGCTGCTGGTTGAAACCTGAATGTAGTCATCTGTTTCATCCGATACCGGGAATGTTGATGATAAGCGATCTCTGCCTGAGAGCGGCATGATTGTCGGATCGCCAAGCAGTACACATCCGTAGTGCCAGTCCGGATTATAAATGCCTACGTTTGTGAACCAGGTTCTGAATGCAACCCCGGGTATATTGCCTGAGCCGATAGGTTCGTAGAATTCACTGAAATCCAGCATAGCCCCTGTCTTGGTTGATCCGATAGCAAGAAGGCCATAGTCCGTTCCAAAGAGATACCAGTTTCCAAGACAGTTCGGTTCCGTCCATCTGCAGTTGGAGCACGCGAAGAGTTGAACGAATACAGTCTGCGGGTTTATGCAGGAAATCTCGGGAGCCATGACAGTGCCGCCGTAACCTGATGAAACTCTGAAAGTATGTCCCCATGGTGATGAGTGGGACATTAGATGAACGAATTCGTAGCCTTCTGTCAGCTCTGCCTTGTAGTTGTCTGCAGTAGTTTGAGAATTACTGTTCACCACTTCAACAGTTGAATAGATGTTCTCAAGACCACAGCTGCCGTAATAACTCCAGTCATCATCGTTGAATGCAAGCGCCCTTGCCGGTACCGACAGGCTTCCGGTTCTGTAAAGGTGGTTTGAGGCGAAGTAGTCTTTCAATAGACTGAGTTCACTGCCGAATTCCATCGCATGAGCGTCGATTCTGCCCACCCAGATCTCCGGTGCCCTGTCGCCGGAAAGACTGTCCAGCAAGCCATTTTCGTCGATATCCAACCATATTCCGTCAAGATCCATCAGGTAGAGATCCATCGGAAATTCCTCGTGTTGTCCGGTGAACTCATCCATCTCATACCACGCTCGTGGAAGATTTCCGACAAGCACCGCTCCGCTGATATCTGAATGCATCTGGAGGAAAGTCCTCAGATCAGCCGCTGATCCGCCACTCATAATCCACGAAGTGACATTCCAGCCCTCCGCTGACAGATCGGATTCGAACTGTGCAAGCTCTGAAGCAAGAGGGATCTCAAGTCCTTCTGCAATTATGATGATAACATCCGAATCACCCCTGTCAGGAGAGACGGAAACCGATCTGTGGAAATCTGCCGGAAGGCTTGAAAGCGGAGATGGTTCAACCTGTGCCATTGAGCGCTGCACCGATCCCACCGGAACAGGTGTCTGAACCAGAAGAGCAAGCAGGAGCAGTGTATTCATTGTTTACCTCTCCCAAAGAGCTGTTAGTATGCTCTGGCGAGAATAGCTTTTACGATTGTATCCCTTCCGGTCATGATACATTTACCGGAACCTCCGGTCTGATCAAGGGGGATACATCTGACTGTGGCTTTTGTCTCCTGCTGGAGTCTGATTTCATCGTCAGCGTCGCCATCCCACCATACACTGTAAAAACCCGGTTTTTCATTGATCGCTTTCGCGAATTCCTCAAAGGATTCTGCCGTATATGTTCTTTCGTTCAATTTCGTTGTTGCTTCATTGAGCATTTCTTCCTGGATTTTATCCAGCAGTCCGGGCATTTCACCGGAAACATCATCCAGTGCTACCTTGAATTTTCCATCTCTTCCGGGATTGTTCCTGGGGCTGAGCATGACATATCCCTCTTCAATATCCCTGGGACCGATTTCAAGTCTGAGAGGAACACCTCTCACTTCCCAGTAATTGAATTTGAAACCGGGACTCATGCCTTCGCGATCGTCCAATTTAACCCTGATACCATTGCCTTTGAGTTCTGATGCTATCTTCTCCGCTGTTCTCAAGGTCTCGTCTCTTGAAGCATCCTTGAGTATGGGTACGATTACAACCTGAAAGGGTGCAAGCCTTGGCGGCAGGCGGAGTCCATTTTCATCACCATGGACCATGATTACACCACCGATCAGTCTGGTTGATACACCCCAGCTGCTTTGATGAACGTATTTCTGTTCGTTGCTGCTGTCCAGATACATGGTATTGAACGCTTTTGCGAAGTTTGTACCCAGATAGTGTGTTGTACCGCTCTGAAGTGCCCAGCCATTCCCCATCATTGCTTCAATGGTATAACTGGCTACTGAGCCGGCAAACTTCTCGCGTTCGGTTTTTCTTCCCTGAATAACAGGAATTGCCGCTACGTTCCTGGCAAAGTCTTCATAAACATCAAGCATTCGAAGAGTTTCTTCTCTTGCTTCTTTTTCATTTGCGTGCGCGGTGTGTCCTTCCTGCCAGAGGAATTCAGTGGTTCGAAGGAATGCTCTCGGTCTCATTTCCCATCGAATTACGTTTGCCCACTGATTCAGCAGCATGGGAAGATCGCGGTAGCTGTTAATCCATTTTGAGAACATATGGTTGAACATCGTTTCGGAAGTAGGTCTGAGAACAAGAGGTTCATCCAGTTTTTTTCCGCCACCATGAGTGACCACTGCAAGTTCCGGCGCAAATCCCTCGACGTGTTCAGCCTCCTTTTCAAAGAAACTCTGAGGAATCAGCATGGGAAAGTATACATTGCTGTGACCGGTATCCTTGAATCTGCGATCCAGACTTGCTTTGATATTTTCCCATATGGCAAACCCATAGGGTCTGATAATCATGCATCCACGTACAGGAGCAGAATCCGATAATTCAGCTTCTCTGATAACATCCTGGTACCATCTGGCATAATCCTTATTGGGATTCATAATATTTTTTGCCATTGATTTACTTCCTGTTAGAGCGAAAGTTTTCTATTTTCCTTAAAGCGAAAACTAATTCAGAGCGGAGGATACTCCAAGGGGAGAATTGACACTCCCATCACAAATTATTAACTTGTTGACATAGGGGGCCGATTGCTGAGAGTGGCAAAAAGAACCGATGAAGGCTGCGCCCCGATGTTTTGCCAATGCGTGATCTGGTAAACAGGTAGACAGAGGCAGCAACAGGCCGTTATAAGACCTTTAGCCCTTTTTTGAGAAACATTCTCATGGGATATGGCCCCCACACTTCTTCAATGGGCATAAAACCTATGTCCGAAAGGCAGTAACTTGTTATCGTTGAGGGCGTTATACTCGTCGGTCGATGACCGGAGTTACAGATGGATACTAATCTTCTTCACCATTTATACAGCTATTCTGATTCTTGTACCTTTGATTCGACTTGTTCCCAGGGTGCCGGTGCCGATTCTTTCATTTGCTCTGTGCTTCCTTTTATACAGATGGAGAAAACTACCCGGGGTACTAAAGCCCTGGCTGTTCTATCTGGTTCTTGTGCTGTCCTACTGGCAACTGCAGTTTGTTGTGACGTCACATTTTCAGGAATTTCATGGTGCGGGGATCATTGCTTTAGAGAAAAACCTTTTCGGTTCACTTCCTGTTGTCTGGCTGCAGCAGCATCTTTATCAGCATGGAGAATTTTCCTGGTACGATTACATGTTTGCGATTTTCCACTCAACGCTTTTCTTTCTTCCAATTGTATTCCCGCTGCTTCTGCTGATTAGACGCGGCGTTGAGCGGATGAAACGGGCAACGGTTGCGATTACACTGCTGACACTTGCCGGTTATGCAACATATGTGTTATTCCCGCTTACCCCACCCTGGATGGCTTCTCTTGAAAACGCAATTCCTCATGTGGAGAGAATTACAATCAGAGCGCTTGGTGAGCTTGCGCCAGGAGGTATAATCTCAGCCTTCAGTCCAAGTCCGAGAGGTGCTATGCCTTCACTTCACGCAGGGGTACCGATACTGATACTGATTATGGCATTCAAGGAATTTGGATGGAAAGCCTGGTGGATATCCATTCTGGTTATTGGAATATGCTTCGAAATCATCTATGGTGCCGAGCATTACATTGTTGATATTGTGGCAGGTCTTATATATGCTGTTGTTTCATACATTATTGTTTATAGATGGTTGCTTCCGGAAGTTATTGCGAAACCTGGCTCCAGTGGTGCCGGGAAGGAGATACTTGAATGAAGGGAAATGTACGATCTCTTCTCATTAAAAAGCAAAAGGGTGAAAGGATCGTATCGCTCACTGCATATGATTTTGTAACTGCAAAGCTTGAAGAAAAGGCCGGAGTTGATTTTATCCTTGTCGGAGACACGCTTGCGATGGTGGTTCTTGGGGAGGAGACAACCCTTACAGCTAACCTTGATATCATGATAGCTCATACGAAAGCGGTCAGCCTGGGAGCACCGAATACCCTTGTCGTTGGAGATATGCCTTTCGGATCTTACGAATGCTCCGATGCTCAGGCAGTTAAGAACGCTGTTCGATTCCTTGCAGAGGGAGGGGCTGATGCGGTAAAACTTGAAGGTGGTAACGAGCGATCCGTTTCAAGGGTACAAGCAATTATCGATTCTGGAATTCCTGTGATGGGTCATATCGGGCTGCTTCCGCAGTCAATTAGGCAGATCGGAGGATACAGAGTTGTTTACAGTGATCAGCGCGAGAGGATGCTGTCAGAAGCTTTTGCTCTTCAGGAGGCGGGTATTTTTTCTGTTGTGCTTGAAAGTACCGAGGAGGAGCTTGCTCGAGAAATAACAAGTAAATTATCTGTTCCAACCATTGGCATTGGAGCTGGAAGATATACGGATGGTCAGATACTGGTTGTGAATGACATGCTCGGTCTTTCCGGTGAATTCAAACCGAAATTCCTTAAGAAATATATACAGCTTGATGAGATGATACTTGGTGCTGTGAAGGAATACTGCAATGAGGTTCGGGGCGGGGAATTCCCTGACGAGAAACACGTTTACAGTGCCAGGGGCAGCAAGTGAGAATACTCGTTGTAGGCAGCGGAGGAAGAGAGCACGCGATTTCCTGGTCTCTTTCAAAATCCGGGAAACACTCACTATTCTGTGCTCCCGGCAATCCCGGTATGGCAGAACTCGGAGTGCTTGAACCTGTCGAAGCGGACAATATTAATGGTCTTGTTTCACTTGCCCGTGACAGGAGTATCGATCTGGTCGTGGTAGGTCCTGAAGTACCATTGGTATCCGGACTGGGGGACGCGCTCAGAGCGGAAGGTATTTCCTGTTTTGGCCCAGGTGAGAAGGCAGCCAGGCTGGAAGGCAGTAAATGGTTCGCGAAGGATGTCATGAATTCCGCAGGAGTGCCTACAGCTCGGAGTAAGGTTTTCACAGACACAGACTCTGCTATGGAGTATATGGGTGAAGACGCATCAGGATTTGTAATAAAGGCTGACGGCCTGGCAGCGGGTAAAGGTGTTTTCCTGCCAGATGGATCTGATGAAGCGTGTACCATCCTTGACTTCCTTTTCGGAGGCGGGCTTGGCGAGTCAGGTCTGCGTGTTGTAATAGAGGAGCGGCTTAAGGGCAGGGAAGTCAGCATACTCGCCGTCTGCAGCGGAACTGATTGTGTTATTCTTCCTCCCAGCAGAGATCACAAGCGGCTCGGCGATGGAAATACAGGCCCGAATACAGGAGGGATGGGAGCCATCTGCCCACCGCCTGAAATTGAAGACGGTTTTTGCGAAACGGTCAGAGAGGAGATCATCCTTCCGGTTCTCCGGGAACTGGCTTCACGGGGTATTGATTACAGAGGAGTTCTGTACGCTGGTCTGATGCTTACAGATGATGGGCCAAGTGTCCTGGAGTTTAACGTTCGTTTTGGCGATCCGGAGACTCAGGCAGTGCTTCCCATGATTGAAGGTGATCTTGCGGATCTTTTTGATGCCGCTGCCCGTGGAGGATCACTTCCGAGTGAAGTTGCTGTTAAGGATGGCTGCTGCGCCTGCGTTGTGATGGCTTCAGGCGGATATCCATCGTCATATGAAAAGGGTTTTCTCATCTCCGGACTGGAGAGAGTTGAAGGTGCTGTTGTATTCCACGCCGGTACAAAGAAGACCGATGACGGGATTGTAACCAACGGTGGAAGAGTGCTCAGTGTGGTAGCCATAGGAAGTACACTGAACGATGCTCTTGATAGAACCTATCTGGAACTTGAGAAAATAGAATTTAAGAGGAAATATTTCAGAAATGATATTGGGAGGATTGTCTAATGCTTGTTGGAATTCTAATGGGTAGCGAAAGCGATAGAGAAGTAATGAAATATACTTCAGATATACTGAAGGAACTCAATATTCCATTCGAAGTTAATGTCATGTCAGCTCACAGAACACCGGAAAAAGTCAAAGAGTACTCTTCGGCCGCTTCAGAAAGAGGTTTGAAGGTTCTGATTGCCGGAGCAGGGCTTGCCGCGCATCTGGCTGGAGCGGTAGCGGCACACACCATACTTCCGGTGATTGGCGTACCTCTTGCAGCGGGACCACTCAACGGAATGGATTCACTTCTTTCAACTGTTCAGATGCCCAAAGGTATTCCGGTGGCAACGGTTGCAATCGGTTCGCACGGAGCCAGAAACGCGGCCTATCTCGCGGCTCAGATTATTGCTCTGGAAGACGAAAACGTTGCAGTCAAACTGAGAGAATTGCGGGGCTGGTGAGAACTGCACACATTCGGATAAATACTGATAAACCTGCTTTGGAAATTATTGAGCAGGTCTCTTCATGTATTCTCGGTGGTGGGATCGTTCTATACCCCTCGGACACTGTCTACGGTCTTCTTTGCCGAGCTGACGATAAGGAATCAGTCGATAGACTATCAAATTTAAAAGGTTACAAAGAGCAGAGACCATTCATACTCATCGTAGATGGCATTTCCATGGTGGAATCCCTTACAGATGGAATTGATCCCGAAGTGCGTGAAATTCTTTTACAGCGCTGGCCCGGCAGATTGACATTTGTGCTTCCGGCAGGGAACAGGTGTCCTGAATGGGTAAGGGGAGAGGATAATACCGTGGCACTTCGTCATCCCGCCGATCCCCTGAGCGGACAACTCCTGAAACGCTGCGGTGTCCCGCTGGTCTCAACCAGCGCCAATCTGTCTGGAATGAAACCTACCCTGAGTCTGGCTGAAATTCCTGAATCTATACTGGATGGTGTGGATATCATTCTCGATGCCGGTACTATGCCACCGTCCTCTCCATCGACGATCCTCCGTCTCCTCCGGAGCAGCCAGGGTCGGACATAACAACGTACACTTGTGATACAAATAATCTCATAATAAACTGACAATAGTTCTTGTATCATAATTCAGACCTTGAAATTAAATGAATTCATGAGTAAGCTATAGGTACTATGGCTAGAATCACGCGCCCAGACTGGGAAAATGCTCTGCACCATGTGATGGCACGGGGGATAGACGGTAGAACTCTTTTCTCAAACGTATTTGAGTACGAACATCTTAGAAGCAGGCTGGAACAACTTGTTATTGAATTGAAGTTTTCCGTATATGCGTGGGTGATAATGCCTAATCATTTTCATCTTCTTATTCGAACCGGGCCAGAACCTATAAGTCTCCTGATGCACCGGTTACTTACCGGATTTGCTGTTTCATATAACAGACGCCATGACAGAACTGGACATGTGTTTCAGGGTCGATTCAAATCAATTCTCGTACAAGAGGAAAACTATTTTCTGAAACTCATTAACTACATTCATCTTAATCCTTTAAAGGCTAATCTTGCTAATTCGCTAGAAGAGCTAGACATATATAAATGGTCCGGACATCCGTGTCTTATCGGAAAGACGGAGTGCAGATGGATGAAAAGGGATTCAGTATTAGAGAATTTCGGTGATACTGAACTCTGTGCAATAAAGAATTATCAGACATCTCTAATGAATAATATAAGTGATTTACCCTCCAGCGAAATGGTTTGTGGAAGTTATACTTTAGGTACAAATGGAATTACGAGTTCAGATCAGAGAACTGGAACTTCTCACTGGACTGGTATCTGCAGAGTTCTGGGAGATAAGGAATTCGCAAAAAGAGTTCTAAGTAAGTTAAATGATTCCAGATCACTGGATATCAGGGACAGAGAAAATATACACAGGAAGATTGAACGATTATTTAATCAAATGGAAGTAACGATGGGATTATGCCGCAGTGTGATCTGCGGGAATAGCCGCAGCACTGAGCTTGCAGAAGCCCGTGGAGCGATAGCATGGATATGTTCGCAGAAGTATGGTCTCAGTTATAGAGATATTTCAAGATTACTCGCTATTAGTAGGTCTGGTGCTGCGAAAGCAGTCCAGAGAGGGGCAGAATTACAGAGAGAACGCCCATTTATTATAGAACAACTGATTTCATAAGTGTACGATGTTATGTCCGACCCTGCTATTTGCCTCGGAATGCGATCCAGAGAGCTCTTAGAAGGCTGGGAGGATGGAGGAGGATGTTGGAGTAAGCTTGATTCGCAAGTGGACAGGCACATTCCCCTCTTCTGATTGATTTTCTGATATTTTTTGCTTTCTTTGATCTCCAGATATACTGGAAATCATTGTCCTGACTGACTATACCCATTTCTGCCTTATAAGCCAGCACGGCACAGGGCCATACGGCGCCATCAGAATTGATGTTTACATTCAGTATACCTGCATTGCATGGTATCTCCTGTTTATTGCTGTCAAGGATCTTCACCGCAAGATCGTAGTAAACAATCCTCATGGCAGTAGTAATTCGAGGAAGTATTTTCATATCCTTCATTTTTCCTCTGACTGATTCCTTGAATGTTTCCATCAGTTGATCATAGCTGTGGCTTTCCGGTGTTATTCCTGACCCCAGATTGAAAAATTCTTCGCGTTCCTCTGCTATTTCATTGATGTATGTATCAACACCAAGTCCTCTTGCGTATACGATTATTTCTTTGAGATGAGAAGCATTAAACCGGGAGATCACTGTTCCAACTCCAATATGAAGATACTTATACTGTTCTCTGAGTTTATTCAGTCTTTCGATAGTATCCAGAAGCTTCTCGAAGTTACCCGGTACGCCTCGGATCTCATCATGCAAAGCTCCTACTCCATCAAAGGAGGGTTTTACAGTTAGAACAGTTCCCGGTGCTTCCTGCTTAATTGCGTTGAGTATCTCCAGTGTTATTCTTTCAATTCGCTCAGGAGCAAGAGCGTTTGTTGGAATATGCACTATTGCAGGTTTCATGAATCTGCATGCCAGTCTTACTATTTCCGGTAGATCGTCTCTAAGATACGGCTCCCCACCGGAGATATTAAAGAAATAAGTCCATCCAATAGACCTGAAAAGTCTTTCAATCGTATTAAGATCAAGATCATCACCGGGGTTATGCTTCCATATGTAACATGTTTTGCACCTTGATTGACAGCGACGTGTAACAGAGAATGTTACGTTGATCGGCTGAGGTGGAGGAGAGAGTCCTCGCATCGCAAGAGCACCTTTGAATAAGCTGCCCGCAAGATGAAAAACTTGCTCTATATGATTCATTTTTGTCGTGAATCTTTTTCTCATTGCTCCATAAACAATTGCCTGAAGAGCATATAACCCTTCGATAATTATAAGCATGACCCTTTGACCAAGCGCGATGACTGTAGCAACTTCGACTCCACCGTGTACGAAACCTGAAAGAAGAATGCCCTGAACACCTTCCCTTATTCCTATTCCGCCCGGTATGAAAACCATTATGAGCGCGATAAACCAGGATACAGGACCTGCAAGAAGACAGATTGCTATCATTGCGAATGGTGGATCAGATTGAACTCCGAATCCCCTGAACCAGAAATACAGAGCCATGCTCCGGAGGCTCCATGAAAGTAGATTGTAACCTATGAATGCAGCCTGGTGCCTGTGAGAGATATGAGGAAGATCATCAATATCTGCTCCCAGTCTGTGACTCAGCTTATGAGTAAGCACTCTCTGTATTTTCGGTGCGAAGAGCATTACAACTCCAAGACCTGCTGAGATCCACAGAGCGATTACTACAGGAAGAGGTACATTCGCAAGACCCAGAAACGGAAGGCCTATCAAGGCCATAATAGTCAGTGTGACCATCATGTAGAGGTTTTCGAGAATAAAGGCTGTTATAGCTTTGACTGGACCTGTCCCGTTTGCTTTCAGGAAGGCAATCCTTCCGACAATCATCCAGAGTTTGCCTGGAACGTACTGCCCCATCTGAGTTGTGTACCAGTTACGCCTGACTTCGCCTTTATCAATCTTTGGAATTTTCAGGGCTTCCAGGATCTTTCTCCATGGCGCAGGTGCAAAATAGTATCCCAGTAGCAGCGAGATGAAAGAGAGACCTATCATTGGAAGGCTTGCACTGTCCCTGGAGTTTTCCCAGAAGCTGATCAGTCCGGGTTCCCACTTGGGCCAGAGTTCCAGAGCGAAATAGAGAATGGCGATAATAAGCAGGAGTACTCCACCCCAGGTGGACAGCAGGTGGAACAATTTTTTGCGATCCTTGATCATTAAGCCGATTTCCGTTTCCTTCTAATTATTAGATCAGATACAATAAGGAGAATGGAACATATCAATCCCGCAATTGATATGATAAGACCGGTGGTAACATCGGATGAATCAAACCTGAATTCTACTTCATGCAGTCCGGAAGGTACAACAACTCCCCGCTGCCAGTGATTTGCCTGCATCATTGAAGCTGGTTCTCCATCTATGAATACACGCCACCTCGGGTACCATGTATCGGCAAGGACAAGAAGACCATCCTCCGGGTTATCAGTTCGAATAGTAACCTGTTGGGGTTCATCAAGTACTATTGTTGCTTCCGCTTCTATTGTATTAAGCATTTCGGGCAGTTCAGAACTTTCGTACAGTATCGTAATCTTTTGCGGATCGATGCCGCTCGTTAGAAGATTCAGACACTGATTCTCCGATAGCACTACCCAGGATTCAGCAAACCATACCCTTGGAAGATGTTCTTCAGGAAGCAAGGCTTCGAGTGTATCGACATAGGATGGATTGGAAGACGAGGCCTGTTCGATTAGATAATTTCTGAACTGCGGATATGTGAAGTAACTATCCTGTGTCTGAAGAACAGTGAAAGCAGTCTGCCTGGCTGCTGTGACCCCGGCTGTTGAAATAATACTCTGGAGGTCTTCCGCAATAGCGGTTTTTGCCGCATGATAGCCACCTACCGATCTGATATGGTAGGGAATAAACTTGTTTCCACCAATGAGAAGTCGCCCGGATTCTGTCAGTGCGGACAAATCGCTGTAGTCTTCGAAAAGTTCGTCAACACTTGTTTCATCCAGGTAGAACTGGAAATCTTTGTCCACCGGTATTATTTCAACAGCAATCAGAACCGTAAGGACAGAACCCGGGATCAACAGCCCCATTTTGATTCTATTTCTGAAATAGATTAAACCTGCCAGAATCAGAGCGGCAGCAGCGGCTTTCAGAAAATCCGGTGAAGCAATATCAACTCTTCTATGTACTACGGAAGCGTATCCTGAAGCCAGGGGGTTTTGCATTCTGGACCACCAGCCGGATTGCAGACCGGGCAGTACAGAATCAGCGAGGAGGAAAATTAATACGCATATGCCTGCAAAAACGGAAATCCCGATAAGGAACTTCTTTCTGGGAAAACTATCGTTACAGAAAATCGAATCAAAACCGGGGCCAGCAGCAAGTGCTATAGCAGAAGTCGTAAGGAATGCGGCCATATGCGGAGCTCTAAGCTTACGGAAGAACGGTACTATCTTGTAGAGTACTCCGAAGAACGGGGTATAACCGCCCCATGATATGAGAAGTCCTGTCACCATGACAGCCAGCAGAGGCCATCTGTATTTTTTTGAAAAGCCCAGAAATGCGGCAAGTGCCAGCAAAAAGACTAGAACACCTGTGAACTCACTGCTTAATCTCAGTCCGAGTCTGCCAAAATAGAGGGGAACACCAGAAAACGTACTGTCAGGAAATCCGTGCCTGTAACCGAAAAGATGCGGGAACAGCATTGTCAGTGTTTCTTCAGGAGGGAGAGAATAGCTTGACGCCTGATCGAAAGATAGATTATCACCCCTTGAGGAATACTCTGAATAATTATATCCCGGCAGCAGCTGAACGGCTCCAATCGCTACTGCAAGAAGTACGATAACCGTTATTCCAATAGTTGCACTGCCAAGGTTCTTGCCAATAGATCCCTTTCTGGAGAAAGCCCGGAAGCCGAACCAGATTAGAGAGGCCCCAACTGAGTATAGAACCATCTGTGGATGGCTGGCGAGGGTTTGCATACCTAGTGCTATACCGCCAATTGCTATGTATTTTCCTCTTCTTGTCTGCATCCACCCTTCACATGCGTACAGAAGCAGAGGTAGAAAACTCCAGCAAACTATCTTGCTGCCATGTCCAGCATAGACCAGTGTATTTGACCAGGCTGTTGCGGCAAAAGCAATAGAACCGGCTATTCTGCCCCACCTGCTTACTCCGATGGACCCGAGAAAGAGCCATGCGAATATTCCTCCAAGAAGCATCTGAATGGGAAAGAGAAAACGTACCATACCTTCTAAACCTGTGATCAGCAGAAGCAAACCGCGAACGGGATAGAAAACAGGGGCAGAAAATGAAGAGTAGAATGGAATACCACAGAATATGTAAGGATTCCAGTGTGGGAGACTGCCATTCTGAAGAGATTCAGCTGTGTATGTAAAGAAGGGATATCCCTGAGTTACCGTATCGCTGAGTTCCCCGCCAGGCAGTTTTCCTGATGTAAAGACAGTTGAATAGGTTATTAGTACTGCAGGAATTAGAAAAAGCAGATATCCTGTTCTTTTCGGAAATGAAATCAAAATCGTTTCCCCTCTCCGGAGAATTATCTATTTTCCTGTGGATGCAAAGACAAAAGATACTTCAATAATAGATGATATCAAACGCTGTCCGGCTATAACCGCAAGAACAGGGTCCGGTTCATAGCCTCCTAGCCCTGAGGTAATTCATCGACTGCTATAAACCTTGTATTTCAATGTAGATTCATTTCGGAAAATGAGTCGAGAAGCAGAAAGGCGCAATGTTCTGAAATGAGTTGATTGATTCAGTACTATTTAGCCTGGATAATCATGGAACCCATAAGCGCGTTCAAAACAGGTATTTTAGAGACCCATCTCTCTACCCGGTACAAGAAGTTGCTAATCGACGTCGGGCATCTGGAACCCACCAATCCGGCATATTCAATATCCACCACGGAGTATCCGGTCTTCTCAAGTAATTTCTTGATGAACGAACGGGAAAATACTTTCTCTGACGGCGACCAGCGGTTTTTCCTGAATAACCGCAGTATCGGGATACCGAACGCGAAAAATTTACCGGGATTATACAAATTTGGTTCCCTGAATACAATTCTTGCCCGTTGCGTCTTAATACGCCCTACTTCCAGCAAGGCTGTACTTAAATCAGGAAAATGGTGGAGAATAGCGTTGCCCAGAACGGAGTCAAAAACACCGTCTTTAAAAGGGAGCTGTTCAGCGTTGCTGACGATATATTTCACGCTGTTCCCCGTCTTGGATCTGGCTACTTTTACCATCTCCGGTGAAATGTCCAGGGAAACCAACTGCACTTTTTCTTCGGCAAATTCTTTCGTGTATTCTCCAGTGCCGCAACCGAGTTCTAAAACAGTCATCCCCTCTTTCAGTTCAGCACCCTGAGTAATCGACCGAGCCCGGCGTTTTATACGATCCATACCTACAGGCGAAGTGCTTATAATCATCTTATCATATAACTTTGCCCGTTGATCAAAGAAAGCAAGTTCCTTCTCACTAAGAGATACCTTTTGAGGATTATCTTTCATCACAAAGTTCCTTAAAGTTTATTATTCTTCTAATCACTAAATGCAAGTGAAAATAAAAGGAAACTGGATTTTTCACAATACCAGGACAGTTCTCAGCATAGCTATTTCTCCGATTTCAACTTGAATTGATGATACAGCCAGAAACCGCGTCCGGAAGTATACACCTCTGCCAGATCGGGTGTTTCCTTATCCCTTTCCTTCCTTTCGGAGAAACGAAATTGATTTCGCGCTGATTACGGCTAAGATCACTTCTATTGCAGCAAGCAGTAATCTCTGACCCAGTACAGCTGCAAGCACGGGACCAGTCTCACTCGGACCCGCTATCATTGAAACGATTACGGCTTCTCTTACGCCAATGCCACCAGGTACGAGGAAAACAATATACCCGGCCAGCCAGGATAGCGGGGTTGCAGTTATGCAAGCCAAAATCCCTTTGCTGGATATTCCGAGAGCCGCAAGAAGAATGAATAGGGAAAGCCCTCTGATAATAAAGACAGCAGAGAAAAGGCTGATCATCTTCATTGAAAGACTCAATGGAAGAAAAGTTATACGATTCGTTCTTCCAGAGCCGACAGCATTACCGCTTCTCTTCTCCCTGAGTCGATAAACATACTTCTGTATGGGATGAAGCAACGGTAGAACCAGCATGCATATACCAGCTACAACTGCCGTTATTCTTAGAATATCTGAGTTAAGAAATTCTGGAAACAACAATGCAGCAGAAATGGTGATAACGCCAACTGCGGCAGCTGTGTGCATTAACTCATACACTGGAGCCAGAGCAGAATTCAATGTGCTGACCCCGTTTGATTTCAGATAACCAGCTCTGCCGACGAAAAGCCAGATCTTCCCCGGAACATATCTACCAAGATGGCTCGCGAACCATATACCTCTGAGTTCGCTCGAGCTGGAAGTAGATCCGAGTTTTCTTGATATCCATATCCACGCGAAAGGTGTCAACCAGAGAGAAATGAAAAGAAGAAGAGCTGAAAGAGCAACAAGAATAGGGTCAGGTTCCCAGTTCAGTTGAGCTATTTCAGAAAGCCATTCGCTTCCATACTTGAGGATTAGAAGTATTGCCAGTACAATCAGCACCAGTAATACAGCTCTGCTAAGCCAGAGAAGACGTTGCCTTCCTGTCATAGCAGTTTCTCGAATCTATACCACTCCAGTGTTTTATATATACCATCAGAAAGCGAGACCGAGGATACAAATCCTGCCTCAGCAGCTTTGCTGATAGATACGTAGTGATCTTCACTGAAAAGTCTCAATCTGCTGTATGATAGAGACCTTGGTTTGAATGGTCCTGATATCAGAGCTAAAGCGTAAAGAAATCGAGGAAGCGGAATCGTTGTAAGCTTCCTTTCCATTATCTGTGCTATCAGAGCGCCAAACTCTTTAATAGATACAACCTCAGGACCACCGATATTAAAGAGTCCCGCATTCAGGCATCTTCCAGGCATTGAATTCACAATTGCGTTACAGACGTCTGAAACAAAGGTTGGTCTGATCCTTCCACCTTTCAAACCGATCAGTGGAAGGTAACCTTTTTTCACCTGCTTGAAGAATGGCAATTTATGTCGATCTCCAGGACCATAGACAAAATCCGGTCTTAATATTGTCAGCTGCCCTGATTTGGAGATATCATGTTTACGCAGAACCTCCTCACCCTGGTGTTTTGATATCTCATAATCTCCCCATGGATCAGCTGGACTTTCTTCCATAATATCTGCATGAAGACCTGCAATACCAGGTGTGCTCAGGTGTATTAGATGAATCTGTCTGCTTTTGCATACATCCGCCAGCATCAATGGCAGGATTACATTGGATTTAGTTAACTGATCTGAATCAACACCTGGAATCCCCAGTTTGCCAGCGCAGTTAACAATTACATCCACCGTAGCGGGGATGGAAGCTTCAGTCAGATCACCGTGAATGGATCTTATATGTCTCTCTACCGAGAGATCCTTCTGTGTTAGATGGGTGAATACTGCCGAGCCAATAAAGCCACCTGCTCCGGTTATCAGAATATTCAGAACTGTCTCCCTATCTTTTGAATATGAATCGAGTTTTCAGGCTACGATAATTCTGCCTGTTCAGGATTGGTTCAATATTAAAAACAGAGTATGTAACATTCAATAAACAAATATATATATACTACAACGAAAGCGATGATACAGCTTGTTTGAAGGCAACTGATCAAATTCACTTCGCAGCGAACTTTGGAAGGGACCTCCAGTATGATGATAAAAACTGATTGCATTCATTTCCATGGACACATACCGTGCAAACCACACAAACTACATGGATATCATTGCAGTTCGTGCCCGGAGTATCTGAAAGCAGATGGTCGAATTCTGATAATCAAGCTGGCTGCTGCCGGTGATGTGATCAGAACCACACCCATTCTGGAACCTTTAAAAAAGGATTATTCCTCTCATAGGATTACATGGCTCAGCAAGTACACTGACCTTCTCCCTTCAATCATAGATGATCCTTTATCGTTTTCACCTGAATCAATACTATGGTTGAGAAACACGTACTTTGATCTTCTTATAAATCTTGATAAAGACAGAGAAGCCTGTGCTCTGGCGAAAGAGATAAACGCCGGGCGGAAGCTGGGTTTTATTCTTGATGACAGTGGTATCTGCAGTCCATGTGATGAAGGAGCAGCAAAGGACAAGTTCATTACAGGTTTATTCGATGATTCAAACATGAAGAATACGCTATCCTATGTTGAAGAAACGATGGCCATGTGTGGCTATGAGTTTCATGGGGAGGAGTACATCCTGGACCCACCGGATACTCAAGTGGATCTGGAGATTCCCGGCACAGGGCCTGTTATAGGATTGAATACTGGATGTGGAAGCAGATGGACCAGCAGATTATGGCCTGAGAAATACTGGGTTGATCTGACCCGACTTCTTCTTAATCATGGGAACAGGGTCATGCTTCTTGGTGGACCAGAAGAAGATGAGAAGAATTCCAGGATTTCGAGGATAACAGATGCATACTATCCAGGTTACTTCTCACTGAATGAGTTCATTTCAGTTATGGATAGATGTAAGGTAGTAGTCACTGCGGTTACAATGGCTATGCATATAGCGATCGGTCTGAAGAAAAAGCTTGTTCTGTTTAACAATATCTTCAATCCTCATGAATTTGAACTATACGGGAGGGGAGTTATTCTTGCTCCCGAACAGAAATGCACATGCTTCTTCCAACCCAAATGTACGAATAAGAGCTTTTGCATGGAAACACTGATGCCCGATACCGTGCTGGAAGCCATAAACTGTCTGCTGAGTTCGAAATGAAAATCTGCATTCTTGGTCCAGCTCCACCATTCCGGGGAGGTATCGTTACATATCTTGGGATGCTGGCAAGAGAACTCAAGAAAGAAGGAAATGAACTATACTGGTCTTCATTTAAGAAGCAGTATCCACGGTTTTTGTTTCCAGGATCGGATCAGCTTGGGGAAGTTGCCTCCTGGATCATAATGGAGAACAGTCCACGATTTGTACCATGGTCCCCCGTAAGCTGGTACAGGACTTACAGGGATATCCGAAAAGAGAATCCTGAATCAGTAATAATGAAGTACTGGTTGCCTTTCTTTGCACTCGGTTATGCGGCAGTTGCTTATCTTCTCAATCGATACACCGATATCAGGACTATCTATATACTTGATAACGTTATACCACATGAAAAACAGCCTTTCAGCCGTATACTGGGAAAAGTTGCATTAAATCAGGGTTATGGGTTCATAGCACAGTCAGAGAATGTGAAGAGCGATCTTCTTTCTGTACTGCCGGGGGTTAACAAGGATAGGATCAGGTTGATTCCACATCCAGTTTATGACTTCGGTGAACCCGGCGTGGAAAGAAAAAGTAGAAGTGAAACCAGGAGAGACCTGGGACTTCCAGCAGATATCAAGGTTATTCTGTTCTTCGGATTCATCAAGCCGTACAAGGGAGTTGACTATTTAATTGACGCATGTCCCGTTCTGAAAGCCAAATATGGTAATGGGATCAGAGTGTTGATAGTTGGGGATGTTTACGGAGACAGTGCGCCTTATTACGACAGAATTAAGAATTCAGGTGCCGAAGATATAATATCGTTCGATATCGGCTTCGTTCCTGACAATAAAGTAGAGGACTATTTCATTGCATCAGATCTCCTCGTGCTTCCGTATCTATCAGCAACTCAGAGCGGTATTATTCAGATAGCCTACAATTACGATCTGCCAGTGGTAACAACAGAAGTTGGTGGATTGCCCGAAGTAGTACACGATGGCTTAACTGGATTTCTTGTTCCCCCTAAAGATGCGGTGAAGCTGGCAGATGCCGTAATCCGGTTTTTTGATGAAGATTTTGCATCTGGATTAGCTGAAGGAATTGCTGAGGAAAAGCACAAATACTCCTGGAATAATCTGGCATCAGCGATTCTTGCTCTAACAACCGAGTAATACATAGTAAAGCCAGGCGTTAATGATATTTTGTAGTGTATATCCTTAGCCCGTAAGATCATCCAACTTATTAAAGCATACAGCTGTCTGCAGACATCTTTGTCGATACCGGCTTTGCACGTAGACACCTCATTTTTCAATTGCTTATAATACTATCTTAGATATTATCATAGAATGCACTAGCAAGGACATCATGAATCTGACTGCGATCCAGAACATGTTAATCCTCTATCCTATAAGAAGATATGTTGCTGTCATTCTAAACCATTGATGTCTGATTCAGGGAAGGAACAGAGTGTCTGATTCGAAGCGGCCAGGTGAAAAGGGACGAAGCGTGCTTCAGGAAGTATTCGGCACAATGCCGTTTCCTGCCAGTAAAGGTAGTTTTGATCTCGATTACAATGATTACTGGCGTGACAGGATTGACACTGATGTGGTCATTGAACCGACACTTCGAAGAGCTCGAATGATAGAGCGATTTCTGGACAGAGGTGATTCCGTTCTCGATATAGGTTGCGGAACCGGAGAAACGCTTGATCATCTTAGAGAAGCGAGGTCAATAGAGGGAACCGGGCTTGATATTTCAATGACAGCACTGGAACAGGTTTCAGCAAAAGGTTTTAAAACGATCTTCCTGGATCTGACTGAACCGGCCAGCGGCCTTGAATGTCAATATGACCATATCATCGTATTCGGTGTTGCAGAGCATGTCCACAACACAGAAACGCTTATGCTTAATCTTCGTGGCAGATTCAGGAAGGGTCTCTATGTAGCCATTCCCAACCTTGGCTACATTGCCCATCGCCTTCGAATGCTGTTCGGACGGTTTCCTCTCACATATATCACTGATGTTCGGGAGCACATACGCTATTGGACAGTCAGAGATTTTATCGACTGGACAGATTGGTTAGGATTCGGGAAGCCGGAGATCATAGGTGCTCGCGGCAAGGTTAAGTTATTCAATGCATACGCCAGATGGCCTTCTCTATGGGCAAGTGATGTAATTTTCCGTTTCCCCCCTGTATAAAAGCTTTACATCATTGATTCTCCGGTATCATAAATGTCACACTGAGCAATCATGCAGTGCGAATCTCATCACCAGTTATAGTTGCTGTAAAAGTTGTTTCAGACGAGAAAACAGGCAACCAGGTATCTTTCATGACCAATCTCCTCAAACTCAAGCCGGCCAATTTTAACATTATTGACAAGGTTCTTTCATCCATATATACTGAATATGGATAGGAGGTTTCATTATTATGCGTTTATCAGTATACCTTATTCTTATTCTTGCTGTTTTCTCAACTGTACTCGGATTTTATGACGATTTCTCTGATAATGATATAAGTGACTGGCAGGTTTCCTGCCTTCTCGGTAAATGGGTTGCTGCTGATTCCATGGTTCATGCTTATCATACTGCCAGTTGCGCAGCATTGCTGGCTCCCGAATATGTGGAGTTTGAGGATTGCGTTGTGACTACAAGAACTCAAGCTGTTCACGTTTGCGGAGTTGCAGCTCGCATGTATGATCCGAATAACGGTGTATGTGCTTATGTTTCACCGGATCATGATGTAGCAAGGATTCGACGAGTATACAACGGAAATGTCAGCACCAAATACAATTCCATATACTACAATTTCCCATCAAATGTATGGTACAATCTTACATTTACCTGCAGGGGAGATAGTCTGATTTTCCTTATTGAAGTTCCGTCAACTGAACAGCAATGGGAATTTTCAGCAATTGACCCAGCTCCTGTTTCTGGACGTGTGGGTTTGATGACAGGAGGCGAGTATCACGCATACTGGGATTGGTTTCAAGCGGTTCCAGAGACTGGAGTTGCTGAAGATACGAATCCAGGCTGTGATGAGTTCAGTGTTTCCGTTGAACCTAATCCGTTCCACTCTGTTGTAACATTCAATTTATCCGGGATATCTGATGATGTAACATTCCTCATCTATGATATTTCCGGGCATCCTGTGAGAAGTATTGAAGCGGTATACCAGGGCATAAGTTCATCTGCAGTAATATGGGACGGAGTTGATGATTCCGGAAATCACGTTCCATCCGGTGCTTACTTCGTAAAATTCAATCATATTGGAAGCAGCTCCGGTTCTCTCAGGATTATCAAATTTTATTAGCAGGCTGGTGATTCCATATCAGGATTATCTAGGATCTTGTCCGACAATGAAGCATCGGCATAAAACCTACACAGCTGGCTATAATCTTCGCATATTGGCGTAAAATACATCCAGTATTCTCCTCAAATCTCCGAGCATTCTATCTCAGCTGCGAGGCTCTTCTGCTCAATGCACATTATCGGACAAGCTCCTAGTCTCCTTTTTGAGTTTCCTTCATGATATTTATCCCGGTTCGTTCTCTTATACTGTAATGTGATCCGGAAAAAAGTTTCAGAAACATTTCTCCAAGGAGACCCAGGGATATGAACTGGAATCCAACTACCAGAAGAAGCACACCGAGTAGAAGCAGAGGCCTCTGGCCAATAGATTCACCGCTGAACCATAGAACTGTCATATAAACGGATATGCCAAATCCAATGAATGCGAGAAAGGTTCCTATTCCACCGAAAAAATGAAGAGGGCGATGTGAATACCTGTGCAGGAACAGGACCGTCAGAAGATCTGAGTAGCCCCTGAAGAAACGAGCCATTCCATATTTCGTCTTTCCATATTTCCTGGGTCGATGATGTACTATTTTCTCTCCCACTGAAAAACCCTGTTGAGCAGCAAGTACAGGAGTATATCGATGCATTTCTCCATACAGTTCCAGATTCTTCGCTACATTCCTGGTGTATACTTTAAGACCGCAGTTAAAGTCATGCAACTTGACACCTGTGGTAAGTCTTACTGTGAAATTGAAAAACTTTGAGGGGAGAGTCTTGCCTGTTGGATCCTTGCGATCTCTTTTCCATCCGCTGACCAGATCGAAGCCGTCCTTCTCCATGAGTTGAATCATTGCGGTAATCTCAGTTGGATCATCCTGTAGATCTGCATCAAGTGTTGCCACGTACTTCCCTCTGGATTCCTGAAATCCAGCAGCGAGAGCTGCAGCTTTTCCCTGATTATTGCTGAACCTCAGACCTGAAACGGGGTATTCCAGAGAGAGCTGTTTGACATTCTCCCAGGTAAGGTCAGTGCTTCCATCATCCACAATGATGATTTCATGAGGAATATCTGTGAAGTGAGATGTTATTTCTCCAACAAGCTCTATGATACTTTCTTCTTCGTTGAATGCCGGTATTACGATAGAAACTTCAGGTATTATCTTCTCTAGCCTGCTATCCATCGTTTGATACTCCTTCTTCCTGCTGGGAATTCTCTGCGGATATTTCATCAGAATATGATAAAAGCTCCGGTTCCGGGCTATTATTTCTGATTATGCAGTAGGTATACCTCGTGAGCCAGTCTCCAAGAGAAACATAGGTACCATTCTTCATGTGGAGAATACTGTCCAGATGTGTGTGACCGGTTATTACGATATCAATATCCTCCTCGAATCTGTCCTTTACCCACTTTTCGATTCCAGGAGGTATTGAATCCAGATCCCGGCGAAGAATCCTCCTGCTGGTATCCGAGAAAATACGGGCGAGATATGTTGCTATATCCGGGTGAATGAGACTGAAGAGAAATCTGCTCAGACCGGATCGAAGGACCGGTTTCATTATCTTGTATCCGGTATCTCCTGGACCAAGACCATCTCCATGAGCAAGAAGTACATTCCTGCCGTTGAAATTTCTTACCAGATGATCCCTGGAATGGATTAAAGCGCCAGTTGCCCGTGAGAAGTGTTCAGCCACCCAGAAATCATGGTTGCCAGGCATGAAATTGACATCCCATCCTGAGTCGGAAAGTCCTCTGATGGCTGATAATGTCCTGTCATATCCAGAGGGGATGACACTGCGGTACTCGAACCAGAAATCGAAGAGATCTCCTAATATCCAGAGCTGTCCGGGATCATGATTCAGCAGAAGAGAACCCAGAAAATTGATGAATATATCCCGGCCAGGATGTTCTTCCGGTTCCGGGAACATGTGTACATCACTTAAAAAGAAATAGTCCATCAAATCCCCGTTTGATGTTTTTCAAGAAGCCGTAATGGAGCTCCAAATCCTTCAGCGGTAAATAGATCACCCTCGGGAGTAAAAAGAACAGTCATTGGAAGAATAGACCCTTCGAATACTTCCATGAGAGTTGAATCCGCAAGGTAAACAGGAAGAGAAATCTCCAGGCTGTTTACAACCCTCTGGGCATGATTCCTGGATTCCTGATCAGGCTGTACAGGCAGAACAAGAATTGTTGGATCGACTGATGACAGGAAAAGCAGATCTTTTTCCATTGCCTCAAACTTTTCCAGCGGTACCCAGTAATAGAGCATAACAGAAGTACTATCCGGAACAGATACTGTATCTCCCGCAGGTTCCATCACGTTACCTGGCAGAATCACTGTAATTGGTTCACATGGTTCTATAGATTCAGCCTGAGAAGCGTTGCTTTCCTCCGAACCACATCCGTTGAGTGTGATGGTAAGGAAAAGCACTATTGTAAGTAACACAGAAATCTTCATGTCCTCGTCTCTCCACTGATAGGCTTGATAATACTCAATGAAACCCGGACAACATTGCCTGGATCAATCATTACTAATAACGGAAAAGAGTCTTGCTGGCCAGGATCCATCTGAACCATCATGTATGAGTACATAAACTTTCCCATCATCAACAGCAGCTTTAAAAGAATGAGTGGAAGTGTTCTGAGGTATGACGGAGGGAATGCTTAGCCGGGAAGTTATCATAACCATGACAGCACCTGAAGCCGAATCTCTTACTGTTGTGAGATGGTAAGGGTAATATTCATGAGAACCGAAAGCAACAGTACCTGGCTCAGGGAGATGCGAATTGAAGAAGGTATTATCCCCCATCCAGAACGCGTCTCTCACTGAAACCTCTGCAGCCAGAATTGCGATTTCATCAAGTCTGATAATTGTTGCTGCAGGTTTCCTGAACAGGACCGGTATTGTGGAAAGGAGAATGCCGGCAATGAATATGGCAGGAAGTTTTGATTTCCTCATAACCGTGTCAGCATTCTAACCTGCATTTTTCACCAGCTTTTTTTTCGAAGCGTCGCAGACAGTTATGGATACGAGGCTTGTGAGTGCAGACTCCGCAGGCGTACTTGAACAGTACATCGAGGACGGCTGTGCGAGCATAACGAAGTAGACGCAGCTGTATGCGTCGCTGCAGTAAAATGCTGGTGAAATATGCAGGCTAATGATCAGATATCCAGAAGAATCCGGGAAACAGCTGTTTGAAGCTCGGGAGGAGTTTCATATTGCATTAAATTCCTTACAGCAGTTTGAAGAAGTTGAGTTTGGTTGAACAGTGCGCGGCAGGAGCCACATTCCTCCAGATGATTCATCAGGGGTTCATGGTATTCCGGAGCTAATTCACCGGAAATGTAGTCATGCATATGAGAGTGAGCATCCTCACAAGTCATATTATCTTCCCTCCTTCGCAATATTCTTCCACTCCGCAAGTAAATGCCGCAGAATGCTTCTACCCCTGTGAATTCTGGATCTCACAGTACCAATTGGAATATCAAGAATTGAAGCAATCTCCGAGTATGAAAACCCCTGAACATCACACAGTACAACCGCATCCCTGAACTCTTTTGGTAAACTGTCAATTGCTTCTCTGATATCCTCTTTTAAAAGATCATCAAGCATTTGCACGCTCGGATCCGGTCCGAGTTTTCTAAGTTCAGAAATATCTTTTCGAGACAGCTCTTCAATCCATTCACCGGCTAATCCAACAGGTCTTCTGTTCTTTGATCTCATCTTGTTTAAAAACGTATTTCTCATAATTGTAAACAACCAAGCACCCGCATTTGTTCCGATGGAGTATTGCTTCTCATATCTCAGAGCACTGAGATATGTATCCTGTACGAGGTCTGAGGCATCGTCACTGTTCCTGCATAGATGCATCGCGTACCCGTATAGTCTGTCAAGATGAGTGAGTATTTCCTGTTCGAATATCTGCTTTTGATCACTTTTCATATTACTCCAGAATTATCCTGCAATCCGTTTGCTCTATACTAGCGAAGGATCCAGAGATATGGCAAGAGGTTATGTACATACACAACCGGTTGTGGTGCCCCCTTGCCAAAAGCACAAAATATTGATAGTCTACATTTGACGTCAAAGCAATCCTTTGACGGGAAATTAAGTCCTCATTTTATTGAGAACTTCGATTTGGTCTATAAATGATGATTATCACAAGATGATTCGTAATATCTGTGATTGAAAGCCCCGCTTGGGGCAGGAGGGTGTCGTTGGACGAGTTACGTCTTCAGCAGGATCTTTTCTCAGGGGCAGGAACTGATACTGAAGAGGCATCTGCTGAACGAAAAACCGCATCTCATCCCAGTGATTTAATTCAGCCTGAATTTACCGATAATGCAATTCTGGTTCTTAGAAAACGTTACCTTAACAGATCAGCAACCGGAGAGATACTGGAAGAGCCAGGAGAGATGCTGTGGAGGGTTGCTTCCACTGTTGCCACAGCTGAAGAGAAGTTCAATGATGATGTCGAACAGAGGGCAATATCATTTTATAACATGATGGCAAGAAAGGAATTTCTTCCCAATTCTCCTACACTCATGAACGCTGGCACGACTCTAGGTCAGCTGTCCGCCTGTTTTGTACTTCCTGTAGAGGACAGCATGGAGAGTATCTTCACCGCGGTTAAGAACACTGCTCTGATACACAAGAGCGGTGGAGGAACAGGTTTCTCATTCTCAAAAGTACGCCCAGCACACGATACTGTGATGTCTACAAAAGGTGTTTCAAGTGGTCCATTATCCTTTATGACCGTTTTTGATCAGGCAACTGAAACGGTGAAACAGGGCGGTGTCCGCCGAGGTGCTAATATGGCTGTTTTGCGGGTAGATCATCCTGATATTGATGAATTTATCAACATTAAGCGAGACATGAAAAAACTGAACAATTTCAATCTTTCGGTAGCTGCTACTGATAAATTCATGAATGCTGTTGAAAGACAAGCAACTTACGATATCATAAATCCCAGAGAAGGTAAGACTGCCGGAACCAGAGATGCCACGGAGATTTTCAATGCAATTGTAGATTCAGCATGGAATTCCGGAGAACCCGGAATCATCTTTATCGATAGAATGAATGATGCGAATCCTACACCTCATATTGCCGATATTGAAGCAACGAATCCATGTGGTGAGCAGCCTCTTCTTCCATTCGAAGCCTGCAATCTGGGTTCAGTTAACGTCTCTGTCATGGCGGAACAAAGAAATGATGGAGCCTGGGCAATGAACTGGACCAGACTTGAGAAAACAGTTTTGAATGCAGTAAGGTTTCTTGATGATGTTATTGAAGTGAATAAATATCCTCTGCCGGAGATAGCGGAAATGGTTGCCGGAAATAGAAAAATCGGACTTGGAGTAATGGGCTTTGCTGATCTTCTGTTTAAGCTGGGGATACCTTACGATTCAGAAGAAGCTCTTCTATTCGCTGAGGATCTGATGAGTTTTATTGCAGAGAAAGGCAGAAAAGCTAGTATTGATCTAGCAGAGGATCGGGGGCCTTTTCCGAATTTCAAGGGCAGTGTATACGATGAAAAGCATCAGACCCCGCTCCGAAATGCTACTGTAACAACAATAGCTCCTACTGGTTCCATAAGTATTCTTGCTGGATGTTCGGGAGGCATTGAGCCGGTATTTGCACTGTCATTCACCAGGCGTAATCTTCTTGATGAGAATGATGAACTGTATGAAGTTGTTCCCGAATTTTCAAGAGTAGCCGAGGAGAGAGGATTTGCCTCCGAGAAGATCATGAGCCTGGTGACTGAAAAAGGTTCATGTCAGGGAATAAAAGAAATTCCGATTGATGTCCAGAGAGTATTCAGTACATCTCATGATATTTCTCCTGCTTACCATGTCCGAATGCAGGCTGCTTTCCAGAAGTACACTGATAATGCTGTTTCAAAAACAGTTAATTTGCCTGAGGATGCTACTCGCGAGGATGTAGCGGAAGTATTCAAATTATCCAGACGGCTTGGTTGCAAGGGTGTTACTGTATACCGTGACAAGAGCAGAGATAAGCAGGTTCTCAATCTGAATAGTTCTGAAACCGAAGAACAGATGCTTGATGTTCCGCTCCCTGCAATTCCGATTGGTCCAAGAGACAGGGGAGATGTCACATCCGGTATCACAAGGAGAATCCGGACCGGTTGTGGTAACCTTTACGTAACCATCAATATGGACTCGGACGGACCTGTAGAGATATTCTCTCAGATGGGCAAGGCCGGAGGATGCGCAGCGAGTCAGTCGGAAGCTATCAGCAGACTTGTTTCGCTTGCACTGCGGTCAAATATCAAACCTGAAGCAATTGTCAAAGAACTGACAGGGATCAGCTGTCACCGGATTGTCTGGCAGGGTGGAAACAGAATACTCTCTTGCGCTGATGCAATTGGTCAGACTATCGAATGGTATCTTGAAGGAAATCCTGATTCAATTCAGGAGCAGACAATAAGTACAATTCAATCTCTTGAACCTGTGGAGAACACGGGAGGAGAATCTGAGAATATCAGATCTGAACTAGATGATGAAGTAGTCGAAAACCTTGCAGGAGCCTGTCCAATGTGCGGAGGACCGCTCAAGTATGAATCAGGATGTGTTTCCTGCGCTTTGAATTGTGGCTACTCTGAGTGCGGTTGATCAGTACTCTGAACCTCCCCAATTATCACACTGCAATTATTTGATCTTGCATTTCAAAGCTCTTTTTTATTAGACTTGCCTTTCGTGAGTAACCAGAGTCAGCATTTGGAGAGGATGAAACCATTGGAAAAAACTATCAGGGATATCGAGAAGGGTACGGATCTGGTACGAATAGAACTGTCTGAATTCAAAGGAAATCAGTACATTGGCGCCAGGATTTACTATATGGATGACAAGGGCGACTGGAAGCCCACTCGCAAGGGTATTACATTGACGCCTGAATTGATGGAGCAGGTTCGGGATTCACTGAGCGAAGCTCTGGATGAGATTGAAGACAAATAATTCCATAGCGGCTGTTGTACCTGTATCAGGCGGTTAATCCGTATATTCGTATTCGATTTGCTGAATATGGCCGCGCCAGTAAGGTTTTGGTCCTTCCGGCAGCAGCCATTCCACTTCGCCCTCAAATGGTATAAGCATATCGTCGTGTAATTCGTAGTTCCAGAAACGACCCTGCCATGGGGTTATTATCTGCATTCCGTCCGCTTCACGGTATCGGCCATGGGAATAAACTGAACTGATTAATCCCTGAGCATCAAACTGAAACACCAGTTTACTGTAGTTATACCGTCGGTAAGAGTAGCACTGGCGTGTGCGTCATCAATTGCCTCCCAAATCACACCCTGACCCGGAAGAAGTGCTGTGGGATACCATACCGCTTCAGCGAAAAAACGCATCAGCTCTCCCTGTGCCAGTTCCGGAATACCTGGTTGCTCCATCACTGTCAGGAAACCGAACAGCTTCGCAGTCAGAACACCCTCACCAGCGATGTAGGCATCATGGATAAAAACGTTAAGCAACGGCACCATACAGATGCGTGCATCCCAGACAAAACCCGGGCACTGCGTAATGACGCGCTGAGTCGACTTGAACGGCTTCCATTGTTCTCCTGTTTCACTCATGTTGAATGTTCCAGTGTGTTCAAGGTTGACCGCCGCAATCAATGGCTGCCCCTCTTTTAGAACAGCGCGGAAATACCGCTGAACAGGAACGGGCAGCCCATCCCATTCGTGTGAATAATACGATTCAGGGCTGATCGGTAAGCGTGCTGCCTCCATCTTCGAATACAGTTCTTTCGTGTTCGACTGCCACCGGTTCGCGCCGTAGAGGATTGCTGCCGTAATCACGAAAACCAGAACGATAATCGCAATCACAATAACTTTTAACCACATATCTGATGCTCCTTTTTTTTTGCATCAGGCTTAAGCATGTGG
Organism: Candidatus Aegiribacteria sp.; assembly: GCA_021108435.1. Lineage (NCBI taxonomy): Bacteria > Pseudomonadati > Candidatus Aegiribacteria > Candidatus Aegiribacteria sp. The sequence continues at coordinate 3,180 of JAIOQY010000073.1, read as the reverse complement.
ATATATAAATGTTTCGAAGCAGCGTTTTTGACGTTCTGGCAATCGATTATTATTAATGGATTTCATTGTACGACGATACGATAACTTCCCGAGACATCTCCCTGAAACCCAGGCTCTCAGCCAGTTTAATCGATGGTTTGTTGTTAATATCTACAAGGTATATTGGTCGATATCCATGCGTGAAGCACCATTCAGTCGCATGGCTGACAACAGCTTTTCCATATCCTTTTTTCCTGAATTTTAAACCTGTTCCTACCGTAATATTTGCTCCCTGGTAATCAATATCTGATATGTATGCTGAAGAAGCGATTTCATCTTTCTCAAAAGCAGTGAAGTATCTGCCGGCACGAATAGTTTCTGCTCTTGCGTCCCACAAATATTCAATAGATTTCTTTCCTCTAACAATCCAGCGAGAAATGAACCTGGCCTTGTCTGATTCTGAGAGAACATTAACCTGGATCTTCTTTTTTTGTTTGACCAATTCTCCCTTATCCAGTGTCATTCGTATCATAAGTCTGGTGCTGTAAAGCAGGACCGGAAGGAAATCAAAGAAAGTATCATCGATCATTTTCAGTAATTCCTCATTAACAAGGTTGTCTGAAAGTGCTGTACGTTGAATCTCAAAGGCAGGAGCAAACTCCGGAGAAACAGAGAATATCACATTCCCATCAATAACTGTTGAAATCAGATGGTGTACATAGAAGAAAGCAAATGATTCTGCTCTTCTCTCGCATGGAAAGACTCGATTTCCTGCTTTCATGCGTTCCGTATCAACGCCAAGGTATTTATGGTAATATTGATCGAAGTTGATCATCGGTTTCATCTCTCATTTTATTCTTTATCACCTGGCCAGGAACTGCTTGCCTGAGTGTCCGTCTATTCCTTGAGCTGCTTCATGAAACACATGCAAAGGCTGTAATCCACAATTGTTTTATCCCCGAACTTAAGCTGCTTTCCATCATACTGTATTCCGCGGCCATCGGGTATATAGCCTCGCCTGGCGTACATAACCTGGGCCGCTCCAAAATCCGCGTCCAGGCCCACACAAATACCTGCGATCTTCGATCTCTCCGCTATCAAGGCTTCTGCTCTGTCCATAAGGGCAGTCCCGAAACCTTTCTGCTGTTGAGCCATCAGGACATTAAAATCTACGATTTCGGGAATACCCGCATCACGAAAAGGGCGATAATCTGATTCCCAGACTATGGTGAGGTAGCCAGCGAATTCTCCATTCATCTCAGCGATAAGAACAGTACGACTACCTTCCATTTGTTGCGAATGGTATTTCTCATATTGACCCTGCGTTTTATTCCACCCCTGTGCACGGAACGCCTTCGCAATAGTCGGAGGATCTTTATATGCCATTTCTCGTATTGTAAGTTCGTCAGTCATGTTTTTACGCACCTGATTCTACGCAGCGGGAACCGAGACGATGCATTGAGCTGTTTTTGTTTATTCGACTGAATACGATTGTCAATGGCTTGATTATGGAAATCACTTAACGATCCTGACCCACTGTCTCCGCCACTCTGGAGCTTCATAGTTTTCCGGCCAGAATTCTGTTTGCTTGGTGATTAAGTCATTCTCTACAGTATGGAATGTTATCGCTCTGGCGCTGACTGTACCATCTGTAACACTAACATCACTAACCACGTGATTACCCTCACAAACAATTGAATTAATGTGATATTTCCAGGTGCCGTTTGCAGGATAGTTAGTATTTATCAAAGCGAAATTCATTCTGCCGATGATCAATTCTGATGATTGAGGCCAGTAGCATTCGAAATTTTCAGAGAGCCATTCACTTGCCATGTAAAAATCATTGCTCTCAATTGTTTTCCAGAATGCTGTTACAACTTCTTTTGCATTCATTTGATCTCTTCCTTGAGGGTTAATTTCAAGTTCATCTTTGATATTTCGACTTGATCAAACACATTTGCTGATCTCATTGCATAAGCGAAGTCATTTATCTACTGTTGTGCGTAAGACAGGATTTTCATAATTCAAGCTCTCTATATATTCTCGTGTAAAATAATTTCTTTCCCCTTTTTATCACTTTAAAGCCATATTTATCATATAGGTTTTGGGCAGCAGCTTCATTAGGATCACTTGAAGTATAAAGTCGAAAATACTTTTTCTTGTATTCTCTTGCCATATTGATTGAATACTCGATCAATTTTTTCCCAATACCTTTCCCTCTTTGCTCGGGATCAACACAGAACCATGCCAACCAGATTGCTTCATTTTCATCCTTTATGTATGTATAAATTCCAGTTGTTCCAACAACATTGTTATCTTCATCTATAGCAACCCAGAAATTTGATAGAGATGAAACACCGAACAATTTAATTAATATTTTCACTAATCCATTATTCTGATTTTTAAATGCCCAGAATGTTAAGCGTTCTGATAAACTTCTGAATGGAAATACTTTTGATACAAGTTTATCGGTTTTTTTAATTAACGGATCTTCAAGTTTCACTATTTGAATCATTTTTATTGACCTTCTATTCTTCACATAATATTTATGAGTATTCTCGAATTTGAAGCATATAAACAATTGCCTTTATTTTCACGGCACAACGGCTGAGTTGACCTGTACTGTTGATAACTGAACTGGCGACAGATGCCAATTTGTTTGACAATTGAAGTTGAGATAGTGTCTGTGTCCAACGACTTGTTTCCGCATCGATTTCAAGAATTCTGTTTCGGTAAGGTGAAATAGAAGATTGCCCCCTTCTCCACTTCACTTTCGGCCCATATTTGTCCCCCGTGCCGGTGTATTATCCGTTGTACGGTAGCAAGCCCGATTCCGTTGCCTGAAAATTCTGTTGTACCGTGCAGGCGTTGAAAAACACCAAACAATTTTTCAACATATTTCATATTGAAACCAGCTCCATCGTCTCGAACGAAGTAGACTTTATCGTTTTTAATACTCTCAACACCGACTTCGATCCTGGCATGCTCGTGATTGCCTGTGAATTTCCACGCGTTGGACAGAAGATTAATCAGCGCGATTTTTAGCAGCGTTGCGTCTCCGTGTGCGGAGATATTCGGTGAAATAACGAATTCTACCTTTCTATTGGGATCTGTTTGCCGAAGGTCTTCGGTAATTTCAATGGCGCATGCGCTCATATCCACAGTGTCGTACCGCATCTCGGAGCGAGACAGGCGGGAAAG
>JAIOQY010000072.1 GCA_021108435.1 Candidatus Aegiribacteria sp. | reverse complement strand
ACGCAGATGTATTATATATACTTCAAGGAAGGTCGATTGAGCATAACGCAGTATGCGAGTGTCTTATGCGCCGTTGAAGTAGTAACTCTGGTGAGATATGCGGATTTGATATTTCTATGAAGTAAGGAACAATTGCCTGTTTAAATATGCGGGGAGAAAATATGACACTGCGGAAGTATTTCAATTTTGATGAACTGGGTACTACATGGAAAACCGAAACTCTTGCAGGCATTACTACCTTTCTGACAATGGCTTATATAATTGTAGTCAACCCCGCAATACTGAAGGCAGCAGGAATTCCTGAAGGTCCTTCCATGGTTGTTACCGTTCTCAGCGCATTCACAGGAACACTGCTTATGGGGTTATATGCAAAGCGACCATTCGCGATTGCTCCCTATATGGGAGAGAATGCCTTCATCGCATATACAGTTGTTGGTGTGCTCGGCTATTCATGGCAGACAGCACTCGGCGCGATCTTCATAGGCGGTGTCCTTTTCACCATCCTTACTCTTATTGGTGCCAGAGCCTGGCTCGCGAATGCCATTCCAACATGTTTGAAAATCGCCTTTGCTGTAGGTATAGGTCTGTTCATCTGTTTCATTGGCCTTAACGACACCGGACTGGTTTCACTGGGAACCCCTGGAGCGCCTGTTGCTCTTGGAGATGTCAGAAGTACGACAGTTCTGATATCCATTGGCGGACTCCTTCTGATGATTGTTCTGCTTGCTCTCAAAGTAAAAGGAGCACTTCTATTAGGCATTATCGCTGCAACGGCAATAGCTTTCATCACCGGTGTTGCGTCTCTGCCTGACAGTATTGTGAGCATGCCTCCTTCGATATCAGGTATTTTCATGAAGTTTGATCTGAGCGGTGCTCTGTCATGGGGTTTCATATCGGTTCTTCTGACCGTCTTCGTGATGGATTTTGTTGACACAATGGGTACACTGATCGGGCTGTCCTACAGGGCAAAACTTCTTGACGAGAACGGCAATCTTCCCGAAATAGAAAAGCCCATGCTGTGTGATGCGCTGGCAACTGTAGCAGGAGCTGTTCTGGGAACCACCACCGCAGGTACATACATCGAGTCAGCTGCCGGAATCGAAGAAGGAGGAAAAACGGGCTTCACTGCTGTAGTTACATCGCTTCTGTTTCTTGCGGCTCTGTTTTTTACGCCGATTCTTACTTCAGTTCCCGCATGTGCGTTCGGTCCGGTATTGATTGTAGTGGGGATGCTGATGCTCAAGCCGATTCTGGAACTGAACTTCGATGACATGACAGAACTGGCCCCCGCTTTTCTGGTGATTGTCCTTATGAGTTTTACATATAATCTCGGAGTCGGAATGACGGCAGGATTTATAGTATATCCCCTTATGAAGACAGTAACGGGAAAATATCGCGAGATACCGTCAGGTATTTGGGTTCTTTCGGCACTTTCAGTGTTGTATTACGTTTTTGGAGCATAACTGCCTCTTGCCATAGACTCCTTTTTGTAACACAATCAATAGAGAGGTTAAATGGAGGTGAAAAAATGCCTACTTTCGTATTGATGACTCGACATCATCCAAGCAGTCTGCACAATGCTGAAAACAGAAAGAGAATGGGAAAGACCTGGTTGAATAAAGTTAAGCAAGTTTGTCCGGGAATCAAGTGGATTGCGCACTACGCCATACTGGGACCCTATGACTTCATGGATATCTACGAAGCTCCGGACGTGGAGACTGCTCATAAGGTTTCCCTGATTTCCAGAGCTGAAGGAGCGCTGGAAGCGGAAAGCTGGCAGGCTCTGCATTACGATAAGTTCCTCAAAATCCTGAACGAAATAGAGGACTGACAGGAACCATCCGTTAAAGGTGTTAGATCAATTCTGGAAAGAAGCATGCATTGGCAAAAGTATTCATAATGCGAGGGCTTCCCGGGGCGGGGAAGACCACATGGATTCGAAACAATCTCCCGGATGCCTTCATATGTTCAGCTGATAACTACTTTCTTGATGAAAAAGGAATTTACAAATTTGACAGCTTGTTACTTTCTGAAGCACATGAATCCTGCCTGAAACGCTTTGTTGAAATTCTGACATCTCAAGAAGATGAGGTTCAAAAAGAATCCCTCTTTGTTGTTGTTGACAACACCGCGATCAGAGCCTGGGAAATTTCACCCTATTACAACCTGGCAAAGGCATACGGACACGATGTAAGAGTTGTACATATTAAATGCGATTCTGATCTGGCCTATTCCAGAAACATTCACGGAGTTCCACTGGAAAAGGTCGAGAAAATGGACGAAGGCCTTATCAGCGAAGCTCTTCCCTCATTCTGGAATGTAGAGGTTGTTGAACCGTAGTCTCAGAGTATTATTGCCGAGAATACTCTCCCATGAATCTGACCTGCTGTATAACATTACCCTCAATGGCTTCTCTCAGTTCTTCCGCAGTCGCTCCGGGTGCCAGGTGAAGATGTCCTTCAAGAGCATACAATGTGAAGAAATACCTGTGCTTACCTGAAGGAGGAGCGGGTCCTCTGTACCCGATGCTTCCCCAGCTGTTGCTTCCCTGTATGGTCCCATTCTCGAGTTCCGGTTCTACAGGAATTCCTTCATCCAGTTCTCTGATATCTCCCGGTATATTGTAAACTACCCAATGAATCCAGTTGCCGGCCGGTGCGTCCGGATCCTCACATATGAGAGCGAATGTCTCAGCTTCGAAATCAAATATCCACTCCAGTGGAGGAGAAATATCTTCCCCGTCAACAGTATACAGAGCAGGGATGAGTTCTCCGTTTCCAAATGCAGCGCTCCACAGAGAGAACGCAATCATAATCATTCTGCACCTCCAAACATTCGGTTCAAGCTCCAGTATTATTAATTAATCAACTTCCGGTCAAGAGCAGTCCTCATCGGATTGAATTTTACTGATATTACATACTATGGTATATATCCCGATATTGCTACACTTTTGTCAGGGAGGTGAATTCTGTTCGAATATCAAAAAACCGAACGTTTCTTCGGGCTCATCGCTGACGGTATGGAGGAACTGGGCAGGGATGAACTGATCTCTCTCGGGGCTACCGACCCTAAACAGGCGTACCGCGGAATATTCTTCGGAGCAGATATGGAAACACTCTACAGGATAAATTACCAATCAAGATTCTTTACGCGGATCCTTGCCCCCCTGCTCACATTTGATTGTCACAGTGACAGATATCTCTATAAAACAGCATCATCCATGGACTGGTCGCAAATTCTGTCACCGGAGAAAACGTTTGCAATATTCGCTAATGTATCCAACTCCAATATCAAACACTCGCAGTATGCTGCGCTTAAGCTCAAAGACGCAATTGCCGACTGGTTCATGGAAAAGGAGGGGCGCCGTCCCGACGTTGACACAAAAACTCCGGACGTCTGGCTGGGGCTCCGGATCCATCGCAACAGGGCATCCATCCGGCTGGATACTTCCGGCGGTTCTCTTCACCGACGGGGATACCGGAAGAAATCGGTCGAAGCGCCCATGCAGGAAACCCTTGCGGCTGCAATCTTACATCTTTCCGGTTGGGATGGATCCACAAAGCTGATCGATCCGATGTGCGGTTCTGGAACGTTGCTATGTGAGGCTTTGATGAATTACTGCCGCATCCCCTCCGGTTATCTGCGCAGCAGATTCGGGTTCGAATGTATGCCGGAATTCAATAAGGAGCAATGGAAGGTTATCCGGCGGGATGCGAACTCCCTGATCAGGACACTTCCGGAAGGGCTCATCATGGGCAGCGACATCTCGCGTGAAACGGTGACAGTAGCTTCAGGCAACTGCTGTACACTTCCTTCAGGAAACAGGATTGAATTGAAAACATCCCGATACCAGGATCTGAGTAATGTTTCAGACTCAACCATAATTACAAATCCTCCATATGGATTACGCCTTCAGAAGCATGAGAACATGGGTATATTTATGAAGGAATTTGGTGACTTTCTAAAACAGAAATGCAAGGGTTCAATAGTTTACATTTACTTTGGAAAACGTGATCTTCTCAAAAAGATCGGTCTTAGAGCAGCCTCAAAAAAACCTCTCAGAAACGGCAGGCTTGACGGGCGTCTGGTTCGCTACGACCTTTATTAGTCTATCAGGGGTCTTGCGGTACTCGTCTCTATATAGTAGCGTATAAATAACTTCTGACTCTTATGCGTCAGAAACAACAGGATATTCCTACAGAAAGAGTATTAATACTGTTTAACTGTATTGATTGAAATCACAATTTGCTTTTAAGGCATGCGGAATTTCAGAGCTGAGGGGGGCAACTGATGAATAAGGATATCTTCAACAGTTACTTTGAACTCGGACTGATCGGTATGGCGATTACCTCACCTGAAAAGGACTTCATTGAAGTCAATAACTATCTCTGCAAAATGCTCGGCTACTCAAAGAAAGAACTGCTGAAGAAAAAATGGTCGGATCTGACCCATCCCGAGGATCAAGAACTCAATGATAAATTCCAGAAAAGAGTGCTCTCAGGCGGTATTAATGCTTATACACTCGAAAAACGCCTGATACACAAGGACGGCAGCACTATTCATGTCAGTATCTCTTCGAAATCCTCAAGAAACCAGGACGGATCAGTATCAGAATTCTTTTCCCTTGTTCAGGATATCACAGAGAGAAAAAGGGCGGAAGATGAAATCAGGAAATCGGAGTTGAAATACAGAACTGTTGTTGAGAACGCAACAGAAATGATCTGGCAGCTTGACAGAGAAGGGAATTTTGTATTTTTCAACAAATTCGCGGAGAAAATATCTTCGATGAAAAGTAATGATTGGAAAGGCAAGCAATTCTCACCGGCAATTCATCCCGATGACCTGGAAAAAGTAAAAAATGTCTTTGTAGATACTTTAAGCGGGAATGCCAACGAATATGAAGTCAGAATACTGGTTGCAGAGGATATAGCTGAACTGGTGGTTCAGACTCTTCCTGTATATACCGATGGTGAGATTACAGGAACGCTCAGCTTCGGCAGGAATATCACAGAAGAGAAAAAAGCCCATCGCGCGTTAAAGGAGTCTGAAAAACGTTACCGTACCCTTCTGAACAATGTTCCTATTGGGGTATTCCGATCAACCATCGGACCGGAAGGGGGGATGTTTCTTTCTGTAAATCCTGCGCTTGCAAGAATGTTCGGCTATGCGGATCCTGAAAATATGATCAAGACCAGGGTATCTGACTGTTATCAGAATAATGAGGATCGGGAGAAATTCATAAACAACATCAGCCATGACGGTTCAGTTTCCGGACATGAAGTTCAGCTCAAGCGGGGAGATGGTTCAAATTTCTGGGGTTCCCTCACGGCCAAGGCAGTAAAAGATGAAAATAACCAAATCAGGTTTATTGATGGAGTCCTTGAAGACATTACTGAACGCAAATCCATCCAGGAAGCTCTCCGGGAATCGGAGGAGCGCTACCGCCGCCTTCTTGACCACAATCCTGCCGCTATTGTTGTTCATGTAGATGGTAAGATCGTCTATGCCAATAAGGCCAGTCTTGATCTCGTTGCAGCCTCCTCTCCTGAAGACGCACTTGGGAAACAAATTTTTGAGTTTGTTCATCCCGACTACAGGAAGATTGTACTTGAACGTGTAAAACAATGTCAGACGGACGAAAAATTCGCAAAACCTATCGAGGAGAAATTTCTTCGACTCGACGGCAAATCGGTTGATGTTGAAGTAACGGCAATACCGATAACGTACCAGGGTAAACCGGCATCACAGGTTGTTTTCTGGGATATAACCAGCAGGAAACAGGTTGAAGACAGCATACAGAGTAATCTGAATGAACTGAATAAAACTCTTAAGGGAACGGTTGACGCGCTTTCTTCCGCAGTTGAAACAAGAGACCCCTACACTGCAGGTCATCAGAGGGAAGTGGCTAAAATTGCCTGCGCGGTTGCGGAGGAAATGGGCCTTCCTGAAGATCTGATAGAGGGTCTGCGCGTCGCCAGCCTTCTTCATGACATAGGTAAAATCAAAATCCCGGCTGAGATTCTCAGTAAACCTACGATTCTGACAGACATAGAATACGAACTGATCAAAACCCATCCTCAGGCAGGTCATGAGATCCTGAAAACCATCAGTTTTCCCTGGCCTGTGGGAGAAATCGTCTTGCAGCACCAGGAGAGAATTGATGGCTCAGGTTATCCTAATAATCTCAAGGGAGATGAAATCTGTATAGAAGCGCGGATCCTGGGCGTTGTAGATGTAGTGGAGGCAATGTGTGCTCATCGACCATACAGAAGCTCCAGAGGTATTGAAAAAGCGATTGAGGAGATAAAGCAAAACAGAGGCAGGCTTTACGATGCCGCTGTTGTTGATGCATGCCTGAAACTATTCAGAGAAGAGAAGTACAGCTTCGATACTACGTAGTTAGTCGAATTCCGGGATTTCCATTCTGCACATAAGAGATGACTGGTTTCATACTGCAATACTGCATATTCTTATATATCCAGCGTGATAATACAGAAAACGTTTCAGCGTTCTGAAACAGTAACTGAAATGCGGAGTTCCATCCGCGAAGAATAATTCGCGAAAGGATATCTGTATTCAGGAAAGATCGGAGGGGGTTATGAAGAGTGCTATGAAAGCAGTCCTTACGATAAGTGTGCTGGTATTTGCAGCTTCAGCCGTACTGGCTATGGAACGAGACGGGGTCGAATATCCGGATCAGATTACTGTAGATGGAGTTGATCTTGTGCTGAACGGTCTGGGAACCCGCGAAGCAACCATATTCAAGGTTAATGTATACGTAGCGGCTCTCTATCTGGAGAATCTTTCCAGTGACGGGTATGCCATCTGTGAATCAGAAGAGACCAAACGTCTTATTCTTCATTTCGTTCGCGATGTCGGAGAGAGCGACATTACAGGTGCCTGGACTGAAGGCTTTGTGAAGAACGCAGGGGATGACCTGTTGATATATCAGGATCGCATTGAAACACTGAACTCATGGATGAGCGACATAGATGATGGCGAGAGAATGGTTTATACATACATTCCAGGCACAGGACTCGAAGTATCTGTGTTAGGCGATTTCAAGGGTGTTATCGAGGGGGCTGACTTTGCAGGTGTTTTCTTCTCCATCTGGCTTGGAGACAATCCTCCGAACGGAGGTCTTCGGGACGGACTTCTGGGAGACTGAGGAAGACCTTTTAGCAAGACCATCCTGTCAGGTGTATAACTGATGTACTCTGTAGTGAATTGATATCTCCAGTGAAGGCGCGGACATGAAACTTTCTATTCTCATTTATTGAATCAGGGTGTTCAAGAAAACATCCTCTTGCTGGAAATGGTTGAAATGCGAAGATGTCAGAGCAGTACAATTGAATGAGCTGAACGGACAAAATACGCTTTGCATTCATCCCAGATGAATGGCACAAGCATCTTCGGCATGGGCTCTTTTTCCGCATCTTTGAAGTACGTCAGGCTCTTGAGAATATTGTATGTGTTAATTCTTGATGTACCATACCTATCCGGAAGAAGCCGGAAATATTCCCGCAGCGTAGTTTCTCCGCGAAGAATGATATAGAGATCGATGAAGTCCTTGCGGCTCCCTCCATTTGAAATAGTCATAAGTTTCATCAATGCGATCTCACGGATATCCGCAATACTGAAGCTGCGGTATTCGATTCCCTTGAAGATAAAGGGGGAACTTGCTCTGAAGAATGAAAGTTTTATGCCTCGCAGGAGTACGGTACAATCTGAATTGGATAACCTCATTACACCTGAAAAAGCACTTGCGGACTGACATGCTGAATTATAGGTTTTAATTCTTCAGTGAGGTTCTTAACAGATATCTTCATTTCCGGATGCGCATTTGCGTACACTCTGAAGATTTCATCCGAGAATGCCTGCCCAAGACTCCTGACTCCATGAATATCCATATTGTCAAGCACACTGGAACCTTTTACAATAAATTAAATAGTATCGATAGAAAAGTATTTGACAGAGCAGGACTATTCTGAATATTTTTGATTCAGACAGTGAATAAAGGTTTAGTTGAGGTACTCTTCTTGATGGTAATAAATCCAGTTAACTATCTGTCTTGACCTGGTTTCTCTGGTAACGTCCATTAGTGATGAGGTTGTAGCATGAGGTTCTCTATTTTCTTGATGATCATTTTGATTGGTGTTGGTATGTCTGGCAGCATCCTGCTTATGGTGCAACCGGATCTCGACGGTCTACAGTTGATTCGCGAGGGTTCTTTCGATCAGGTCATCCTGCCGGGGTATCCGTTCCTGGGTGCCGAAGGTGAGCCGGATCTTCCGTACATTCCTCTGGAGATTGCCCTTCCGACAGGCTGCAGGGCTGAACAAGTAACTGTTCGTAACTGCATATATGATACCCTCCCCGGTACATACAC
>JAIOQY010000071.1 GCA_021108435.1 Candidatus Aegiribacteria sp. | reverse complement strand
CCGGACGTCACTTGCGGCACTTAGAAAAGAAAATCCGGTTCTACCCCACTGATGAGGGCACTTTCCGTTATTAGGTTCAAATTCCAACCCTTGACCAGCAGTCAGGGAAATCAGATTGTTCTTCTAACGGAGGTGAAGAATGAGTCTTGAACAAACCCTGACTGTGTTGAGAAAACTGAACCCCTTTCTTAAGGAACGTTTTGGGATCGAAAGTCTAGGGGTGTTCGGCTCAGTAGCCCGTAATGAAGCAGGAAAGAACAGTGATGTTGATATTGTAGTCGAAATGCCGCCTGATCTTTACGCAATGGTTCATATTAAGGAGTATCTTGAAGAAGCTCTTAATGCTCCCGTTGACCTGGTGCGTTACAGAACCTCTATGAACGCTTTACTGAAGAAGCGGATTGAGCGGGAGGTGGTGTATGTCTGATTTAGAACTGCTGAAAGACATTTCTGAACAGATTCTGGAGAGTATCAATAAAGTTGAGCGTCGCTTCAGCAGTATTCAGATTCCCGGTGATTTTCTCAAAGATGATGATGGAATTGACAGGCTCGATGGAATCGCCCTCATGCTTATCACCATTGGAGAGAACCTTAAACGCTTTGAGAAATATGGTGGAAGATCCTTGATGAATGAGCATCCCGAAATCGACTGGAAAGGCGCCATCGGAGTAAGGGATTTTCTAAGTCACCACTATTTCGATCTTGATGCTGAGCTTATCTATAACATCTGCGAAGATCATATAAGCGATTTGAGAAGCGCAATCAAAGGCATTCTGGTAAGACTGAGAGAGAAACTAAATAATTGATCAAGCCCCGAGTATTCTGTGACTTTCATCCGGTACGCTTTTGAGATTGTTTCAATCTTATTCATTTCCAGATCATCTTGCAGTGTATGTAAATCCTCCATTATGCTGTTTCGGGATAATTGCCGGAATGGTTTGAAATAAAGATTCCTTTTATTTATTATTCAAGAAGACATAATGTCAGCAGCGTTTTTATTATTGAATATCAGGGTTTTGGGTATTGTTATGATCTTGGAAATGGAAACATGATATAGCAATCAATTTGAGCCGACTATACATGTTACCTGGTCTAAGGAGATGCAGCGGTCATTCGAAGCTTCATGAAAACAATCGCGTCAGCACTGGAATATGGAGGTCATCAGTGAAAAGAAACTTCATGACATTATCAGGTTTGCTTGCAACCACTTTGGGAGCCTTTGTTTTAGTGCCGGGTGCAGTAGCGTCCGATGCTGGTATGGAACTGGTGACTGCGTGGCAGTCTCCTCCTGAAGATTTACTTGATGTGCTGTATGCAGCACAGCTTCCCTGGGTGTGGACCGCTCCAACAGGGGAGTACCTGCTTCTGGCAGATCCTGCGCTTTATCCCTCTCTGGCTGAGCTTGCTGCTCCTATGTATAAGTTGGCCGGAATAAGGGTCAACCCTGCGCTGAACTGCGTACATGGTCGTCACGGGGGTACTTCTCCGCGCCTGGTGCAGGTTGATGGTGGTGCTGTTACTCCACTGGACTTACCGGATGGTGCCGAGGTATACGGCGTAGTATTTACTGTTGACGGTAACCATTTTGCCCTTACTGTGGGGCACTCCGACCACCTTGGGCTGTGGGTTGGTTCGGTGGGGGGAAAGCTGGCTGAAATAGAGGGTGTGGCTCTTAATCCACTTCTTGGCAATGCTGTTCAGTGGCTGCCTGATCAGGAACGTCTGCTGGTGCTCCGTATCCCTGAGCGGGGGGCAGAACCCTCGCCACCGGCGATTCCGGTAGGGCCGAAGGTGGCAGAAGGGATAGGTGCTGCGGCACGATCCACATACGAGGCGCGTAACCTGCTTCAAACCGTATACGATGATGTTTTGTTCGATTACTACTGCAAGTCTGAGCTTGTAATTGTTGATCCGCTCAATGGTAGTGTTAGCGTTATTGGCGACGGGGCACACTACTGCAATGCCGAGTTCTCCCCGGATGGCGAGTACATTCTTGTGGAGTACATCGTTGGCCCGTGGTCTCACGAGGTAGCCTGGTGGCGATTTGCTTCAGAGATTGAGGTGTGGAGCACAGAGGGCGAGCTTGTGGCTAATATTGCCTCACTTCCTCTGGCCGATGCCGTTCCCGCTCACGGTGTGAATGTTGGACCGCGCTCTGTTTCATGGCGTGCCACTTCCCCGCATGAACTTTACTGGGTAGAGGCTCTGGACGCTGGCGATCCTGTTGCTGAAGTACCTCACCGCGATCGGCTCATGCGACTCTGTGCACCCTATAACGGTCAGGCTGAAGAGGTTTTTCGTGCTGAGCACCGTCTCCTGCCCTGGCAGATGGCCTGGGGTGAACAGGGTGGAACACTCATGCTCTGTGAATATGAACGCATGCGTCGCTGGTTTTACGTCTGGCTCCTCGATGTAGAGGATGGTTCAGCACGCTTATGGTACGACCGTGATGTTGGAGACCGGTACGGTGATCCCGGTAATCCGGTTTTCCGCAGGTTGGCAAATGGCCAGAGGGTGATGCGCCAGGCTGGTGACGCTGTTTACTTCAGCGGCACAGGTGCTACTGATCAGGGCGACAGGCCCTTCCTTGATCTGAGAAATCTGGAAACCGGTGAAACCGAGCGTCTGTTCCGCTGCGATCCCGATCGATACGAGTACTTCCAGGGATTTGCCGGGTCTGAGAACCGCTTTGTATTGCGCTCCGAATCCAGCGTGGATGTGCCCAACTATTACCTGGCTACGCTGGGTGAAGAGATTGAAGCTTCCGGGGGGGAGGCTGCAAGAGTACTTTCCATGGAACCGATTACCCGGTTCGAGGATCCAACACCACAGCTGCGGGAGATCGAGCAGCGTATCGTTCACTTCGAGCGCGAGGACGGTGTGCCACTGAGCTTCCACCTGTATCTACCTCCAGGTTACGAGGAGGGCACACCACTGCCCACGGTGGTAGATGCTTACCCGCTTGAGTACTCCGGTGCAACCACGGCCGGGCAGGTGAGAGGTTCAACCCAACGCTTCATGCGTATCTACGGTGCCTCACACCTTTACTTCCTGCTGCGGGGCTATGCAGTGCTGAACCAGACTGCCATGCCTATGCTGGGTGATCCGGAAACCACATACGACACATTCGTGCCCCAGCTGGTGGCCGACGCCGAGGCTGCAGTGGCCAAAGCTGTTGAAATGGGAGTTGCTGATCCGGAGAGGATTGGTATCATGGGCCACAGCCACGGTGCGCTGATGGTTGCCAATCTACTGGCACACACTGATCTGTTTCGGGCAGGTATAGCACGCAGCGGCTCTTACAACAAAACCAACCAGCCCTTCGGCTTCCAGGCCGAGCGCCGTTCCCTCTACGAGGCAAGGGATGCATATATCCAGCTCTCGCCAACATTTTTTGCTGATCAGATCAACGAACCTATCCTGATAATCCATGGTGATGACGACTCTAACCCGGGGACTCTTACATTCCAGTCCGAAGTCTTTTTTGAAGCGGTACGCGGGTCAGGCGGCACAGCCCGACTGGTGCTGCTGCCATTCGAAGACCACAGCTACCGGGCTCAGGAGAGCCTGGAACACGTGTTGTGGGAACAGCTCAGGTGGTTTGACGAGTATGTGAAGGGGGATGATGAAGACTTGATTTTTTGAACAAGGAAGACTGTTGGAGGATGCTGTGGGCTTCTATGAGAAACTGGGGTTCTCAGTATTTGGTGAACCTTTATTCTTGCATGGGTGGTAAGCACTCTCTTCTACCAGATAGGAACATTTACTAATAACCAGGCCGGTTCGTGCAAAGGATGTTCCTGCTCCAGCAGAGAGGATATGCTCTCATTCGAGATAGCGGGCTGATTCTAAAATACCATATCTGGTTAATCATCAATTCTACCTGTTGATGATGAATCTCTCAGTCATTGATAGCCCGCCAGAACTGAATTTTACGATATATACCCCAGGTGGAACCTTTGTTCTGTTCTCTCCACGACAATCCCAATCTATGGATGTTACTCGTGAGGATACATCCAGTCTGTACACCAGGTGGCCGGTAAGAGAATAGATATTAACAGTTCCATCAACTCCTGTTACAGGAAGCCTGATCTCACAGGAATTAAAAACCGGATTGGGGAAAACAGAGAGGTTTCCAAGTAAGCTCTGACCTCCCGTTTCACCTTCTTCGATGCCCAGCATATCAAGAACGAAACTGACTTCAACCCTTTCCTCCGAACCCACTGAAACATCAGTTACTGTTTCTGGCAGGAATCCTTCAGCTATCACCTGGACGTCGTATGTTCCGGGAAGCAACGTTTTGTGATAGTCGCCGAGTGTTACATCTGTTCTGCAGAATCTCAGCGGGGTCGAATCGTAGAGGTCGGTTGTACCTATGACGATTTGTGCATCGAGAGGGGCTCCAAGGTTGTTGGTCACAGTACCCCAGATACCGTATGTGCTGTTAGTGAAAAAGCTGAGAATCGCCATGTAGTGAGCGTTGGATAATGCCGGCCAATCCGGATACTGATGGAGTTCATAAACCTCTATGGTATGATCGATGGTTCCGCACTCTCCATAGCTCCAATCGTTCACATCACCGTTAGTCGGGTACCAGCTGGAGCCGGGAATGTAGACAAGATAGCCTCCACTGCCAAAGAATGCGATAATCCCGGGACTGTTTGCGTAGTCATCACCCTGAACGTACATAAGGCTTACATCCTCAGGTAAAGGATTCTGAGTGTAGTTCCATGGTGAGTTAAAACAGTTCCCACCGGTGTGTAGCGAGAGTCCTGCTGTGAACGGATTAATAAAGTTCTCTATCTCCGGCCAGCTCTGCATGGTGATATCTCGAAGGGCTGCTGTCTCAGGTTCAGAAAAAGGATATGGTCCGTGAGTAGACCAGGGAACCCACATATAGCTAAGATTCCTGTTCAGATCGACGCCGTTAGCGTTGTACCTGTTGTCAGCGACATAACCATCAGGATTGAGCACGGGAACTATCCATGTCTCGGTATTATTAACGATATACTCGCACATCGGGCTTGTTAAATACTCATCCGTCAGTACTTCGAGATAGTGGAGAGTTGTAGTAGAGGCTGCCGGTTCGTTACCGTGAATTCCTCCATGTATCCGAAGTTCAGGTTCAATCTCCTCGGTTGCAGGATTGTCAGAGACAACAACGGCTCTGATCGGTCTTCCCTGTACGCTAGTTCCGATTGTTACTCCCCGGCATATATCAGGGTGTGCGGTAAGGACAGAGTCAATCGAATCATATATCTCCGTGAGAGTTGGATATGGGATCAGCGGCTCGTCCACTTCGGTTCTCAGTGGGATATAACCCAGGGATCTGAGCAGTTCTTCCTGCTCAGCATTGACATAGAACATAGCCTTGTCGTCATGAGCCCACTCAACGGTAAGCCCCTGTTTGTCGAGAGTCTGAGCAGCGTTCAGAGTAATATTTTTAATATACACTGAATAGTACTGGACATCATAGCTGAAATCACCGGTTGCGGCTGTTTCGCTCGCCAGAACAGCAAAAACGAGCAGAATAGTGATCAGGAATCGCTGTCTGGTCATACTACCACTACCTTTCATAGTACAATGGATCAATGCTTTCATGCTTTTAGGATTTCATTGTGATTAGCATGTTTCATAAAACTGATATAAGTCAAGTTCTTTCAAACGAACTTGTTCAGATAGAGTATGGTCCCGGCAAAAGCCTCCATCCCCATATGTACTCCAGTACTGTCCAGAATAGAAGAAGAGAAGCAAGAGACAGAGCCATCTTCCGGCTTGTTCCCTTGGTTTTTCCGGTGAGAAACACTGCCAGTATCCCAAGGATAAGCGCGGCGCCTGCCGACACATATGTACTCCAGTGGGTTCTTGAAAGATGCTCATACTGATAGATCATCCACATATGCAGCCCCCATATACCGGCAAAATGCCCGAAAGCGAAACCGTATGACTTTCGTATGCCGCTCTGAAGGAGTATTACAGCAAGCATGGAAACCAGTACAAGCAGTATGGGCAGATAGCTTGAATCAGCAATTATCAGGTGGCTTCTCACTTCAAGGAATTCGCCAATGAATCCCCAGAGGAACAGTCCTGATACTATCCCAAACATGTTTCGAGTAAAAGCGCTGAATTTCCTTAATCCCGAAAGAACAAGAGTACCGGGAGCCATAACTGCAAACACGATTCCCACGGCAGAATAAAATTCGAATGATATCCTGGAGGAAAACACCAGAAGCATATAAGTTGCTCCGAACGCAGCTAATGTAATCAGGAATGTTTTCAAATATATTCTTTTCATCAACTTTTCCTTTCCATTTACCTTCATAACACCTCAGTTGATTAATCCGGTGTATAACAGGCGAAGGGCTTGTACTCTCAGTAAACCCCGGGGATTATTCTTTTACTTCTCGTTATGTAATCCTCATACTGCTGACCGAATTCCTCAATCATCATCTTTTCCTCTTCAGGTATTCTAATAATATATAGTATTGTCCAGGCTAAAACTCCAACTATTCCAACGATCCAGTTTGATAATACTAACCATTGGCATATTACCCAGATCCATATTTGAGTATACATGGGATGCCTGATGTATTTGTAAGGACCATCTGTAATCAGCTTATGATTTCTTCTGATTTCCAATATCGGAGACCAGTTCCTGCCCAGCGTTTTATGAACCCGCCAGAATAAAACCAGCCCGAATCCGAAACCTGTTAATCCAATCCATCGAACCGGATCAGGTAAATCCATATTGAAAGAGTCAAGCCACGGTGTAAATATACATATCATTGGCATCAACATCATCCCAATACCGGCAATGAAAACCAGAAATTTTTCTCTTTTTGTGTTGTTTGATTTTACTTTTTTTGTTTTTTTGTATCTTAAGTTGTGTGGCATTCTGACTAATCCGTTGCCCAGCCATAGAATCATGAATATGATTTTAAATATCATTTCTTAAATCCACCTCCCCGGATTCTTCACCGGAATACTATCCCGCGGATCATCAGAATACTGCTTTTATCGAACCCCATGTATCCTGCTCAAGTGCCTCGGGGAATTCAAGCCTGAGATACGGACTGTTGGCTGAGGTTTCCCGCGAGTGGAACTTGGTCCATGGATATACACCTGACACCTGCAGGACAATACCGTGGTTCTCTATTGCCCCGTCAAGCCATGCTTGAGCCAGATATGTGACATCGACTCCAACCCATCCAAGAGTGGAATAATGATATGACTGCCAGGATGTTGAGCCGTGCTGCACATGGGCTCCGCTCCAGCTCTCATCCCATGTTTCTGTCACATGATAGAATTCCGTGTACGTTCCTGCACCGGAAGGACACTGGAAGAAAATATTTATATAGAGTGTCGCACTCGTCACCGTCGCTCCCATGTGCTCCGAGAGGTCCCACAGCATCATAGCTCTTTCGTCGGGATGCCCGCTGGCGGGTTTGTTCGCAATCTGCAGGGTGTTCATACTTCCGTAACATCCACCGGAAGGGAGCGTGTAGGTATCCGCAACGGGCAACAGGTCGAACGTATCACTCAGACCGGCTCCGATAATCAAAAGAACAATTGTTATGTATTTCATTTCAGATCCTTTCAGTAGGCCAGGCCAAGCCTTGCTGTCAATACAGAAGCGTCTTCATTCAATCCTTCCGGAGTGGTTGCCGGAACACGGTAATCCAGGGTTATGTAGGTGTCCGGACTGCCTATGCAGGTTTTCACTCCACCTGTGATCCATGAGAATTCGTAATCACCTGAATCGTCATTACTCCAGCGATCCCAGCTCTGGTAACTGAGATACGGTGTAATTGAAGGAATCTCCTCCAATTCGGTGTTGAAGCTGTAACCGGCCTGGGCAAACAGGCATATGTTCTCCACGTTTTCGCCTGTATCGGAGCAGCCCGCAGGACGCATTCCAGGCAGTATGCCTTTTACCTGTATCATCTCAGTTCTAACCGCTATCCCGTCTGCTTCATAGTCGAGACCGAAGCCATACCTTGACGCATCCTCGTATCCTTCATTTTCCGGGTTCATCTCCATGGCAAGATCGTTATAGAATCCACCGATCGTGAGCCCTTCCATCGGAAGCCTGTAAAAGAGCGCGAAGTTGGCGTCATGCTCTTCATTGATGGTTCCGGTATTCCCGTTGGCATATACGATCTGAGCTTCAAGACCTCCGACAGAACCGAGATTCAGGTCAGTTTCCAGAACGGCACCCAGCGGATGACATGATGGTGATATTACTTTCCTGTACATCGGCTTCTCAGCTGTAAGCGTATGACCGCAATCGCAACCGAGTTCGAAACCTCTCCGAACGTGGAACATTCCCATTCCCAGAACGAATCTCTTATCTTCAAGTGGTGAAACACGTATTCCTGCTTCCATCAGAGCCATGGTCATTCCGCTTCCCAGACAGCTGGCAAGACCGAATGTTGCTTCATACTCGATCAATTCACCTGCTGCGCCTTTGATTTCAATTGTGGCTTTCCGCACACTGAAACGATTCGAGGCAGCCACGAACACTCCAGATTGATTGTAGCTGGAATCCTGAGACATGCTCAGATAATCAATCAGGATATGGCCGCCGATCTCGGGCATCTCCAGTTCCAGAGCCGTTGAAGAAACAGAAATGCATAGTATTGCTGCAACAAACAATTGTTTCATCATTTTTCCTTTCATGGTTGTACGAATTTAGATTCTTCTCAAATATTTAGATTAGTCTAATATTAGGAGCAAACCCTGTCAACTCCTTACTTCCTCAGGAAAATGAGTACTTAAACAGGATTTATAATGTGAATGAAGTTACAAATTATTCAGGATATCGCTGAAAACACCTTCTGCAATCATCTCTGCGATTTTCTCTATATCATCTACGAACTGTCTATCCTCTTTGAGCGGTTTGACAGCATCTCTTACTGCTTTGTAAACCTTGTATGTTCCCTTCCCATGTTTTCCTCTCCGGATGAACTCTGCTGCCTGTGCGGCACATACAAGTTCTGTTGCCAGAACATGGGTCGAGTTTCTGACAACTTCCATTGCCTGTCGTGCCGATGTCGTTCCCATTGAGACATGATCCTCCTGGGAACCACTTACCGGTATACTGTCAGCACTGGCAGGATGCACCAGAACCTTATTTTCGCTGACCAGTGAGGCAGCCGTATACTGGGCAATCATATACCCTGAGTTAGTTCCTGGATCCGGTGTCAGAAACGCAGGTAATCCGCTGAGATCCGGATTCAGCAATCGCTCGATCCTTCTTTCGGATATGTCCGCCAGTTCAGACACCACAAGAGCCAGATGATCTGCTACAAAGGCTACCGGCTGACCATGGAAATTGCCTCCGCTGACAAAAGATCCATCCTTCATCAATAACGGATTATCAGTCACAGATGAAAGTTCAACTGAAATAACCGACTCTATATACCGAAGAGCATCCCTTGTCGCTCCATGTACCTGCGGTACGCATCTGAGCGAGTAGGCATCCTGTACTTTATCACAGGCATTGTGTGAAATCAGTATTTCACTGCCCTCCATTAATGCAAGAAGATTATTCGCGGTTTCAACAGCGCCTTTGTGAGGCCGAAGACCGATGAGTTCCCCGCTGAAAGGTAATACTGTTCCGAGCAGCACTTCAAGTGACATCGCCGCGGCAGCGTCCGCGGCATCAGCAAGGCGCTTAGCTTCCAGAAGGGCAATAGATGCTACCGCAGTCATAGTCTGGGTTCCGTTAATAAGAGCAAGCCCCTCTTTGGGACCAAGCGTGACGGGCGAAAGGCCGATGTGTTGAAGCGCCTCTGAACCTGATATTAGTTCTCCTCTGTCAATACATTTACCCTCCCCTATCAGGGGAAGGCATAAATGAGCAAGAGGGGCAAGATCTCCAGAAGCACCCAGAGAGCCTTTTGCTGGAACCGCAGGATAAATATTACTGTTCATTATAGCTATCATTTGATCAAGTGTCTCTTCGCGAATACCTGATCTTCCTCTGGCAAGTGACGACACTCTGAGAAACATCATTACTCTTGTCACTGGTTCTGAATAGAGTGTACCGGTTCCACATGCATGGCTCAGAAGCAGATTCCTCTGCAGGAGATCAAGGTCATCCTTGCCGACAACAGATCCGGATAACCTTCCAAATCCTGTATTGACTCCATAAACAGGCATTCCACTGCTAACGGTTTTCATCGTGTGCTTTCTCGCTGCTGCGACAGCCAGTCGAGCATCCTTGGACAATACTGCTTTTGCTCCGGCCGCGATTCCGCGAACCTGATCCAGTGTAGCACCCTCAGTTCCAATACTTATGACATAATCAACCATATCAACTCCATCGTATTTCCTTTTTCCGATTCACTGTGCAGAATATTCCACTGAATATTGAATATACAGTTTGCATTCCATTTGGGGCATAAGTGAAAAGTATATGTGTCATTCTGACTCATGAGTACAACCATAAGCAGTATCAGGTATGGCTGATGGATGTAATGTACCATATATCTTCTTGCGTACACGTTCTTTATGCTTCCGTTAACCATGCAATATTATAATTGGCATCTACCTTGCTTTCAAGTCTACTGCGATAAATCAGAACTTATTAACTTGCCAAAATCAATTGGAAAAGAAGGGAGAACAAACAATGGGAAATGGTAAAATTCAACCGCTCTTTGATCGAGTGCTTATCAAGCGGGAAGAACCCAGAGAAGTTGTTAAAAGCGGGATTGTCATTCCTGATACCGCAAAGGAAAAACCTCTTGAAGGTATTGTCGAAGCAATAGGACAGGGCAAAAGGAATCCCGAGGGTGAAGGGTTTATCACTCCAGTGGTTAAAAAGGGAGATCATGTTCTTATCGGGAAGTATTCCGGTACAGAAGTGAAATTTTTGGATGATGAATACGTAATAGTACGCGAAGATGATATTCTCGCGATACTGGATAACTGATAAGGAGGTATTAAGGTATGCCAGCGAAAGAACTCAAATTTGATCAGGCCGCAAGGCACGCCATACTTGCTGGGGTAGAAAAGCTTTCAAGAGCTGTAAAGGTTACCCTGGGTCCCAAGGGCAGAAATGTTGTTCTTGAGAAAAAGTGGGGCAGTCCTACAATAACAAAAGACGGTGTTACGGTTGCGAAGGAAATCGAGCTTCCTGACAAATTCGAAAACATCGGCGCTCAGCTCATTCGGGAAGTAGCCAGTAAAACAAGCGACGTTGCCGGTGACGGCACCACGACTGCTACTCTCCTTGCAGAAGCCATTTATCGCGAGGGTCTCAAGAATGTCACAGCAGGTGCGAACCCGATGGCGCTCAAGCGCGGCATCGACGTTGCCGTAAAAGCGGTTGTGAAAGAACTGAAAACCCTATCGCGCGAAGTTTCCGGCAAAGAAGATATCAAGCAGGTTGCTTCAATCTCCGCGAACAACGATAGTGAGATCGGTGATATCATCGCAGAAGCAATGGACAAGGCTGGAAAAGACGGAACTATTTCCGTTGAGGAAGCCAAATCCATGGATACAACACTCGATGTCGTAGAGGGAATGCAGTTCGACAGAGGATATCTTTCCCCATATTTCGTGACAGACGCTGAAAATATGGATGTTGTTCTTGACAAGCCGTACATTCTCATACACGAGAAGAAGATTTCCAGCATGAAAGATCTTCTTCCCATTCTTGAAAAGATAGCACAGCTGAGCAAACCGCTTCTTATCATCGCTGAAGATGTTGAAGGTGAAGCTCTTGCAACACTGGTTGTCAATAAAATGCGCGGTATGCTTCAGGTTGCCGCAGTAAAAGCTCCAGGATATGGCGACAGGCGTAAGGCCATGCTCGGTGATATAGCTGTTCTCACCGGCGGCCAGGCCATCACCGAGGACCTCGGCATCAAGCTCGAAAACATCACCGTTGATGATCTTGGAACTGCAGCAAGTATCCGCATCGACAAGGATAACACTGTTATTATTGATGGTGGCGGTAAAACCGAGGACATACAGGGCAGAATCGCACAGATCAGAAAACAGATAGAGGATACAACCTCTGATTACGATAAAGAGAAGCTTCAGGAACGCCTGGCCAAGCTTGCAGGCGGAGTTGCTCTTATTAAAGTAGGAGCATCAACCGAGACCGAGATGAAGGAAAAGAAGGCCAGGGTGGAGGACGCGCTTCACGCAACACGTGCAGCCGTTGAAGAAGGGCTTGTAGCAGGTGGAGGCACTGCCCTTCTCAGATGTGAAAAAATCCTTGACAAGCTTGACCTTCTGGATGACGAGCTGATTGGCGCGGATATTATACGCAAATCTCTCTCTGAACCTCTCAGACAGCTTTCTATAAACGCCGGACTTGAGGGCGCTATCGTTGTGGAAAAAGTCAGAGGACTCCCCAAGGACAGCGGAATAAACATTCAGACAAACGAGTTCGGAGACATGTTCAAGTTTGGCGTGGTAGATCCTACCATGGTCACACGCGCGGCTCTCCAGAACGCGGCAAGCATCTCCGGACTGCTTGTTACCACAGAATGCATCATAACCGAGATCCCGGAACCGGAAAAAGCTGCCCCGGATATGGGCGGCATGGGCGGTGGCGGTATGGGCGGTATGTACTAGAAGTACAGAACCTGCACCTGATATCAGAAAGCCCCGGGCGGTTTGCCCGGGGCTTCTTGATATTTCTGTTTCCTTCGATTATTCAGGCGGGACAAGGTTCAATGTAACACCTGTTGGAATGTTATCCATCTGCTCGCTTGATGGTCCGAAGTTCAGTGACTGTACGGCTGCCTGAACTGAGCCTGTAAGAGAAGACAGAGGTCCCGGAGCGGATACGCTGACATTGACCACTGAACCACCTGGTGTGATGGAGAAATTAACAGAGATTGTGCCGCTTGCTGTCGGGTTGCTTCTGAGAAGATCTTCGTATGCACGCTTAATCCTCATGATAATCATATTGGTTTTCCGCCTGATATCATTCATGGTTCGACCCTGGACACCTATCTCTGAACTCGATGAATGTGTTGAGAATGATACTTCAGCAGCTCTGTGAACAGCTTCAACTTCGCTGGATGATACACCATCAATGCTTGCGCTCGGGCCGCCTCCTGAACCCAGAAGTCCACCAAGGCCTCCGGAACCGCCACCGCCTGCGCCGGCGATAAGAGCTTCGCCTCCACCACCGGATGCAAGTCCGGCGCCGGAAGTCGCAGCAGCCTGAAGATCGGATGCTATACCTGATGATCCGCCAGAACTACCGGTTCCATACGCAGCGAAACCTATGCTCTGTAGAACGGCTTCACCGGCAGCCTGACCGTCGGAAGCACCATCGGAAGGTCCGCCGCTGCCGGCAGTACCACCACCACCGGTTCCAACTTCTACGTTCTCCTCACCAATACTCATATCTGTAACGATCTCTTCACCAATTCCCTCGGATGTCTGTTGTCTGGCAAGTGTGGCGACGCGGGCGGTTGGAGCACTTCGGAGCATTTGTTCCTTTGATTCATGAACAACTGTAATAAATCTATCGAATACAGAGCCAGTGATCAGTGCTATAGCCATACCAAGCCCAAGCAGGATGGCATTCCTGTTGGATTCCTCACGGTTTCCTTTCATAGCCAATCCGTCATGAGGTCTTACAGCGAAGTTTTCCCAGTTGTATTCCGGAGGAATGTATTTGATTTTTTTTGTCAGTTTTTCTTTCTTTTTTTCGACGACTTTCGGTGGTTCTGTAAAACTGAAGAAAACCTCGACATTACCAAGAACAAATACACCGTTTACGTTTTTATCAAATACCCACAGATAGGATTCACCGGCTTTGTCTTTCTCCATCAGGTTACGCTCTATAAGCGTTGCAAACGGGACAACATTTCCCTTGACTTCAACACCGCCCTTAATTCCTGGAATAAGATGGAGGAGATATTTATTATCATGCGGTTCAAGAAGTGTATGTATCCGTGGAAGACCGATATTCTTGACGCTTACGGTGTTGTATTCCGCTTCGCCAACAGTCATGAGACCGGCGTTAGGCAGCAGTTCTTTCTTGCCGCCAGGTCCTTCAACTATGATCTTCAATACTCTGTCATCAGGTTTCTCTTCCGCTTTCTCTTTCTTCTTCTCTTTCTTCTTCACGGGTGGTGGTGGAGGAGCCTGTTTCGGAGTATCAATAAAACCAAAATGAATTGTGAAAGATCCGACGGTTATCTGCCCCTTATCAAGATACTTGATATTCAGCAGGTAATACCCTTCGGAATCAACCGGAAATATCCCCAGATCCCGCAGATCTGCAAATTGCAAAGTAGCACCATCAGAGGATTCTATTGTTGAATCCATCTGATCCGACAGTCTTAAAATCAATGTATCTTCGTCATCACCCGGTGTGATCAACGCCATGCTGTCCGGCAGGTTTTCACCTTCGATTACAATATGGTTGTTGTATCCGGTACCTAGCCTGACTGGCTCCGATCCGGGTGTTAATTTACCAACAACCTTGCCATCCCGCATTATTGCGATTGCGAGAATTTTTCTTTCTTCATCCTTTCTGGGTGTCATTCTTCTTCACCTTCCACCTTGATTACAGTCAAGTTCTGGGTAGCATAGCCGGCGACAGCACAGCTGCTCATGACCCTTTGGAGAAGAATAGCCTGCACAGCAACGTCACCCTGTATGTTGACCTTCATTTCCTTCTCATCTGTTATACCGCGTATAAGCCTTGTGTATTCCAAATGATCGGAAAGCCTTTCTACAAGGACAGGAATCGGATTACCCTCGCTGAGAACCGCTTCATCAACATACACGATGGGATCACCATCAACCACTATCGCATCGTTGGTAACAATAATCTCCAGAAAGAGTTCCACAGTCTGCTCGGCTCTTGACTCAGGAAGAGTAAGGGCATCACTGAGTGTTACTATCTGCCCTTCAGCGCTATAGCTCTTGAGAAGAAAGACAACAAGAATGGTGAACATATCAATCAATGCAGTAAGATTCAGTCTGACTTTTTTGTCCTTTCCCCTGAGCAATGCTTTGCTTTTCTTATATCCAAGCATCAGGGGAACGTGTCGTTTGGTTGGTGGGCTACTCATAATCACTCACCTCCAGCAACTCCAGCAGCAATCTGTCTCTGGAGAATACTATAGGCCGCAACCTGAAGACCCGGCTGGTCGAACTCGTGTTCTGTACAAACGTCAATTGTTTTGATTATATTTTCATAGCGAATATTATCAACTGTGAGAATGATGATCTTGTTAACCGGAATTGTTGGGAACGCTTCATCAAGTTCCTCCCTGAGGTTTTTGAGAGCCTCTGAAAGCGAATCGAAATCATATGTGGGCACGGTTTCCCCATCATGGTTTATCATATGAACATAACTCACATGTCGGGTTCCGAAGACAGTACCAAGAAACATCTCTTCATTGGTAATTATCACTTTCGGTTGTAGAAGTTGTTCTTCAGAACGAGCAAGGCTTGTTGTTCCGGCTCCAGAGGCACTTATACCTTCCGTGGGGCACATCTCAATAACGGTTATTTCAAGGAATGATGCGCTAAGAAGCAGGAATGGTATTATCACGCAGAACAAGTTCATTACCGGGAGGAGATCAAGCTCCGGTACATGCCTGACTCTATGACTTCTACCAGTCGCTGCCTGTGCCATCAGCCTTCCTTTCTCGCCTGTGCAAGCATATTGATGACCATGACAGAGTATCTGTCGATGTCATCAATAAGGTTGTCTGTTTTTGCAGTTAGGAAGGAATGCGCAATGAGAAGTGGAATAGCAGATATAAGTCCGAATGCGGTCGTACTCATTGCCATGGAAATACCGTTTGCGAGCATTATGCTCTTTTCTGCAGGATCCGCAGCCGCGACTGATTCAAACGCCGCAATCAATCCGAAGATTGTTCCAAGAAGCCCCACCATTGTTGATACGTTGGCAAGCATGGCAAGATATCCCGTACGCGCATTTAATCTCGGTAATTCCGCAAGTGCCATTTCATCAACAGCGTTCTGAATATCCCGCTCGGTGTTTCGATAATTTCGGAGTGCGGCTTCTATAATTCGTGCCAGTGGTGCGCTCTTGTCAGCACAGGATGCAATTGCACCCTCGATACTTCCTTTTCTTATGAAATCTGCGATTCTTCCCATGAATCTTTCAGGTTTCATATCTGCCACACCGAAAAGAAATATCATCCTCTCAATGACGATCGCAATACCAATGGAAAGGAAAATGAGAATAACCCACATTGCGGGGCCGCCGGAGCGGAAGAACAGAGCTATTTCAGAAAAGAGCCCTCCTTTTACGATTTCCTCTGCTTCTTCCTCAGCTTCTTCAAGATCCGCTGAGACAGTATCAGGCACCTGAGGTGGTTCTGGTTCAACCGGTGCAGTATTCTCCTCAACAATTGTAGAATCAGAAATCGTACTGTCAGCAGAAACTCCTGTTTCTGATGAAGCATCTATGGTTTGTGCAGACACAATCCCGCTGAAAAGGAACATTGAAAGAACCAGCAGCAACGGAAGTGAAATACGTCTCATCTATGATCTCCTCTCGAAAGAACAGGTATCAGTTTCCTACAAAATCAAGTATTAAGTTACCAATCAAGTCGAGACCGGCTATTACACCAAAGACCAGTCCCTGTTCATCGTCACCCTGACTATATCTATATGCCGACAGACCGCCAAACAGCGCAACAGACCCGTATCTGAGCCAGACAGGCAACACTATCATCTCCCGACCAGCTCCAAAACTGGGTTCATCGGTAAATGCCCCCGGATAGACAGGTCTGATTACGTCTTCTATGAAACTTCTCTCAAGCAGTACATTACTAAGATCAGGAGTTGCTTTCAGCATCATGAAAAGAGCTTGAGGAGTTCTGAGTTCACCCCTGATCGTTATTTCCTCAAGCACGAGCGTGCCATCCACCCAGGATGCTCCTGTAGTCTCTCCGTTTTCGCTCTGGGCGTAAACCGGAAGAACAAAAATCATTAGAACAATGAAGGGAAGTACAACTGATGCTCCCGCAGTCCTCAGAAGATACCTGAATCTGTTCATTAGAACGGCCACAGGAAACACCCCCCTCCTCCGCTTTCTTCCTCTTCTTCTTCATATCTGATGGTATAACCCGGTTCATCAGGGGAAGCTTCGGAAGTTACAGGTTCTTCGATCAATGGAATATCAGTGCCGGAAGGTTCAGTATCAATGGGATCGGATTCGAATCCATCTTCCACATCACTGATTTCATCTATTTCAGGGGTCTCCTCCTCTACTACTACGTCAGGAGTGAACGAAGAGTAGCCCATACTCGAACTTGAACCGGGAAGCAGAAGATCAAGGTTAACCGCGATAAAATCGGTCCATTCGGTGCGGATTCCATTATTCATCGCGAGCTCCAGACCGTTCTCATAGGTTGAGACTGCTCTCTGGATGTATAAGTCATACGCTTCCATCAGTATATTGTAGAAAGCCTCCTCGCCCTCAGGAGTAAGGTCAGGTGGTGGATCCATGAAACCGATCGAGTTCGCGAAATCCTCCTGAATCTCACCGATCTTCAGAACTGCCCTGAAGACATAATCGTCATCAAGGTACGAGAAGGTTCTGTTATAACTGGCGACAGCCCCATTGAAAAGCTGTGTTTTATACTCGACATTATCGTTATTTACCGGAGTCAGGGCATAATAATCCCTTGAAGCCATTTCACCCACAAGATAGGCGGACATGGCCGGATAGGTCAGTTGACCATCATGATATTGATCGTACACAGAAATGCAGTTCTCAAAATTGCTGAGAGAGATCGCCAGATTACCCAGATCGTAATTGTATTCACCAATTTTAGCGTAGGCTTCCATCACAACATCAGCTGTTCCTGCTCTGTCACCCGCAATCTGTCCAAAAACGCCCATTGCCAGATCGCGTCTGTCTCCGTCTTCGTAACATCGAGCAGCGCTGCTGAGTGCCGCTACCATATCCGGAGCAGTAGGGAATTTATCATATGCTTCAAGATATATCTGAGCCGCTCTTACATACTGCTCATCCTCTCGAAGCAGGAAAGCAGCTCTGAGTAAACCGGATGGAGCATTCTCGCTGGAAGGATAAAGCAGTGCCAGTTCCTGGAAAAGCCTTACAGAGTTATCGATGCTTCCAGCTTTTCCATACGTTTCTGCTGCATCATACAGTGCAACAGGTGCAACATCGGATCCGGGGTGTTCATGAGCTGTTTCCTCCCAGCGCTGTGCCGCTGCCAGAAGATCTTCAGTGTTTTCACTTTCGGCCAGGGAAGCCGCATCATTGTATGCGGAAGAAGCCGCAAGCAGCTCTATGTCAGCTCCGAGATCTTCTCCGCTCCGAGCTGCCATCTGAGATGCATGTCCATACCATTCTTCAGCCTCGGCATACAGCTCTTCCTGCTGATAAGAATCAGCGATAAATTTCGCAGCCCGTGCGGCATAGCCGGAATTCGGATAATTGTGATAAAGACGTGAGAACATATCTCGAGCGGAATCGTAATCACCGGCATTGTAGAACTTCGGAGCTGCAGCCCACAGGAACCAGGCGACATTCTCACCGTCAGGGAAAGTCTCGGAATACTTGGTTACGGTCTCCATCATTCTCTGTCTCAGGTAAAGACTGTCAATTCCCGGAGTTTCATCGTATGCAATCAGGTATGATGAAAACGCATTGTTGAACGCATCCTCCTGTCTCTGAAAGGAACTGCTGTCAAGAGAGACCTGATAATACATGTCACCGGCCTGGACATACTGACCTGTATGATAGTAAGCGTCACCAAGATGGAATTTGTATTCATATGTTCTGTTTGACACGGTATACTGCTGAAGGTAAGCCTCAATTCTATCAATAAGCGCTTCATTGACCTGATTAAAGGCAACCGGATCGTCCTTGGAGATAACTGTCTGTTCAAGGTAATACTGTATTGCATCTTCAAATGAAGAACAACGCAGGGAATCGGCTAGAGCAATAGCTGTTCCCTCTCCCATCCAGCTATACCACTCACTTTCCAGGCCATAATTGGCAATCAGTTCATCTCTGGCTCTGGCAGCAAGCGCGTATTCTCCCAGTTCTTCATATGCCTGGGCAATCTTCACCTGATAGAGTGGAGCATCTGCACATAATGGATTCACATCAAGAATAGCATTATATGCTTCAATTGATGTCTGCCAGTCTGTCATTTCTTCTGAAATCACAGCCATGTGCTTCAGAACCCCAACTGTAGTCGCTGAATCATCAAAGGTGTCAAGGAACAAAACTGCAGTGGCAACAGCAGAAGATGATCTGTTACTCATCTCCAGAAAATCATAGGCAAGGTACTCTCTGGTTTCATTGAGAATCCTGATATCACCTCTTCTGTGTATACCCAGACTGTCAATGTTCATATCATCCTGAAGAAGGTATGCGAAAGTGGCAATAGAATGTCTGAAATTCTTTGTCAGATAGAGTGTCCATCCCAGCTTGTACAATCCATGCTGAAAAAGGTTGGGGCTGCTACCCGGATAATCCAGCACATTCTGGTAATAAACCAGAGCAGAATCATACTCAAGGATATCAAAGTAATAATTACCAACACGGATATTACATTCCGACGCGAGTAGGCTCTGGGGAAATCGTACAAGGAGATTTCGATAGTTATCCATCGCACCTTCGAAATCCATCATGGATTCCAGACAATATCCAAGTGAATACAAAGCTATATCCTCAACTTCACTTCCGGGATGTTCAGTCAGAACCTGCTGATACAATGTAATGGATTTAGTGTAATCTTCAGGCACATACTCTTCTATTCCGGCAATAGCCTGGCGCTCGCTGTGATGCAGATTGTCTATGTCGTAATACAGCTGAGCAAGCCTGACCAGAACATCGGAAATGAATCGGGAATCAGGATAGTTGGCAAGGTATTCCTCGAAGAATCCCGCGCATTCTATAGCAGATTCATCAATCCGGCGGTTAAGAGAACCGATCTCTCTCGATCGGAGACTGTCCAGAGATGAAGCCGTCAGTGAATCGTCCATTTCAAGCGCTTCCTGAATCCTGTTCCTGTAATATGAGCCTAGATAATTCACCGAATCGCGCTTCAGTTCCCTTTCCATGAAAGTAGCCACAGCAATACCGTACTTGGTTTCCTGAACCCAGTCATGCTCTGCTGTCATTCCGCCTTCAAACTTGGACGCCAGATCCTGCAGAGAAAGTCGTATTCTTTCAATTTCCCTTTCAACATCTGCGAGATCCTGGCGGTCGCGTTCGCTTCCGTGGGATTCAGTAAGTTCTCCAACTTCTCCTGCAGTCAGGGTAAGGACTTCAGTACTGTTTCTGCATTGCTGAATGAGCCTGGCAATTTCGTATTCCATGGTTTCCGGATCAATCTCTACCGGCAGGGAAAGTACCGTTTCCAAATAACCTATTTCTGTGAAGAGCTCGCGGAGGAATGCTTCTTCCTCTTCTATAAGCTCAACCATCTCCATATCTCCCTGAGTAAATGCTTCTTCCTTTAGCTCTGCAAGCCCCAATCTTATCCGGTCAAGCCGTTCCCGCTCAAGTTCAAATTCTTCCTGAGCAAGTGATGATCCGGAAAGAAACAGATCGTAGTAATCACCAGTATCATGAAAATTCGTGAGCAGGTCTTCGTACATTCTTATAGCAATATCAAGATCTTCCGCGCCAAGGGCACAATTGGCCTGAGCAAGCTTGAATTCAGATACGATCTCAGAGTTAGGAACCTCATCCAGGACTTTCTCAGCAAGGTTATACGCATCCTGATATTCACCCTGTCGCATAAGGGTCCAGACATACCCGAGCATGGCTACATCATAGTAGGAGCTGAAAGGAGAGACTCTGGAATAATAATTGATAGCTTCATCGTATTTACCCTCATCAACAAGAATCTGAGCAAGAGCAATTCTTGCTCTGTCAGCCAGATTCAACTCTCCCTGAGTTCCCCCTGTCCGATTAAGTATTCCTTCCAGGGTGGCCACAGCGGATTCTATATTTTCCTCCTCCACGAATGCTACAGCCTTCAGATATTCAGCAAGTGCTCCATATTCACTTGATGGCATCACCTGATTGTACAGCATTCTGGAGTCGGCAAAATCTCCCTGATTGAAAGTGGAAAGACCTGCGGCAATAATTGCGAGGTCCATGAACTCAAATGAGGGATCCGATTGCCTGAGAATTTCAAAATATTCAAGCGCAGATTCGAAATCCTGAAGTTCGAAGGAAATCAGTTCGAGTCTGAAAACAGCATCTTCGTAATAAATGGATTCCGGAAAATTAACCACTACTGATTCGAAGGCATCTCGTGCCCATACAATCGATCCGGATGTATACAGTTCTTCGCCGAGAAGGAATGCGCTTTCAGCATTTGAAAGAATCGCATGCTGCCTTCGAAGCTGAACAAGTTCAGACATGATTCCCGCCAGGCGATCTTCTTCCCTGGCAATCTGCTCCTCAAGTTCAGTGAGTTCCTCCGCGGTTCTCCTGAGAAGAGAGCTTGCGTCTTCTGTGATATCGGTGGATTCGTACTCAGCAGAAGTATCGTCCTGATTCTGGGCATACATAACCGAACTGAGTGAAATCAATATTAGAAGTAACAGTCGAAATTTCATATCAATTGACCGTTTCTTCAGCGGTTCTCAAGAAGGTCGCGAAGTCTCTGTAGTTCTGATTCTGCTGCTCTTCTGCGAGCCTCAAGTTCCTGAAGTCTATCTCTTGCGCGCTCAATGCGTTGCTGCTCGCGCTCAAGTGTGATCCTGTCGGCTCCGAAAACAGGGCCTATTCTGGATCTCAAACCGAATGAGACTTTTGAGTTCTGCATAATGTCAGATTTATTCTGGTTTTCCGGGGGAAAGAGCGTTTGTTCAAATTCAGCCCATGCAAGCTCAAGAGTTATGAAATTGTTAATCTTGTAGGATACACCCAGGTTCAGATCCCTGCCGTCCTGTTCAAGGGCAACAGTGAAAAGATCATTCGGATAATAAACAACAGATCCGAAGAGTCCGTGGCTGATTGAACTTCCAATACCAAGAGCTCCTGAATCAACAACTCCTACAAACCTGCCAATTCCGATACCGAGGTTTACTGTTGCGGGGATTCCGAGAAGAAAGCTGAGATCCTTTGAAGCAACACCGTATGCAGACCAGTTCTGAGCGTGGTCGTACTGGTAGAATACTTCTACCCCGGCACTATCTATCTTGAAGCATTCAATATCCTCTTCTCCGGTGATATTCTCAAGACCGATAGCAAATGCTGGTACCGAAATACCTTCCTGAAGAACCGCAAACTTGATGTTTCCGGCAACTCCTCCATCGCCAAGATATGAAACTCCTACCTGAGCGTAGCGAAAGAGTCCTACCTCAAGATATCCTGTAAGCATGAACTCACTGTTGCCGGCTCCGGCGGAATCCTGGACGCTGTAAGCAGCAGCAGATAGCGCAGCTTCTATTTCAGTATGCTGCAGTACATAAGCATCCGGGCAATCTATAACTCCCGAACGAGAAAACGGAAGAGAACCTGCTACTGCAATAAACGACACTAATAGAACACAAACTATATTATATTTCATAACCTCTCCAAACTCCCCCCGGACCCCAAAGTCAGAACAGAGTTGATGGAAAAATCCCTTCACCAATCATACACTATGTGTGATTATTTATCAACAGGAGTCATGAGTCAACCTCCACATCAAGAGTAGAGAAGAAAAACGAGTCTGTGGTTGACTGCATGGCATACTAGCACAATAATAAGTTATCATGTTTTACTCCACATTTGGAAGAGCATTTGTGTCTGTAATTGACTTACATGACACACCAGAATAATAATCAGCTATCAGTTCCTCTTTAATGGAGGTGTATTTGTGTCTATATGTCTGCTTTTATACGCATCATTGATCTGTCAGATCCCCAAATGGGAAATGAATATTGGGTATCCTCCTATGAGCAATGCATTACTGGCTTGCAATCAATCCGGATCTATGGATATTTTTGTATCCCTTGGAGACCATGGCCTCGGGGGATGGACCGGATCCGGCGTACAGCTCGAAGGATTCCCGATATCCACTGAATCGGGTGTCTCAAAAAAAGCTGCTGCTTTCTACTCACCTTCATCGGGACACGTAATCGTATACGCGGATAACTATGGTTACGTTCACATGGTTGATCACAGCGGAATCGAGAGCTTCGGATGGCCTGTCTATGTCGGCCCCGGGATTCTGACAGGGATATCGGCTGTAGATCTGGATAACGACGGCAATTACGAGATTTCCTTCGGTACCGCTGATTCCAGGATACACCTGCTTGATCTTTCAGGCAACCCTTTACCGCAATGGCCTGTTGAACTCCCGGCCAAACTGCAGTGGCAACCCTCTCAGCTTTCCCTTGGAGGAGGTTCCGGATATTCGCTCGTATGCGCACTTGTCAATACTCGAATATATGTCCTCTCCATAGACGGATCTATCTCACCGGGCTGGCCTGTCAACACAGGCTATTCATCAGCGAGCATTCCTGTAACCGCTGATATCGACGCTGATGGTCTGGGAGACGTTCTGTTCGCGACTCATAACAAGAGATTGTATGCTGTTAGCATGAGTGGCAATGGCATCGATGGGTGGCCATTTTTTCTTGATGACAGATGCATCAGTGGACCTGTTGCCATAGGCCGTCTTGATCCCGATAATCTAGAGCTTCAGATAGCTGTTTCCTGTATCGACAGTACGGTAACTCTTATAGATGGAGACGGAAGCCTTGCAGGAACCTGGCGATGGCCGAATTTTACAGATGGTCGTCCGACCGCTCCGATAATTGCCAGAACGAGCGGTGGAATGGGAGTCATAGTCGGAACAGACAACGGCAGTGTTTATGGATGGAACGCACAGGGTCGGGCAATACAGGGGTTTCCAATTCCATTCGGCCAGCCTGTGTCTGCCCCCCCCGCAGTGGGCGATATTGACGGAGATGGAAACCTGGAACTTGTTGTACTTGGAAGAACAGGCAAGCTTGCAGCATACACCATCTCCAGAATTGGCACCAATCCCGGACCATGGCCGCAGATGCTATGCGATGAAGCCAATTCAGGAAGTTACGGTGTTTCCTTTCTTCCTGTCATCTGTGCGGGCGTGATTTCAGAAGAATGCTCCGGAGCTGTTTCTCTATCTTATCAGACCAGCGGCAGTAACATTACAGGAATCTCGATGGCTTATTCCACGAACTCAGGATATACATGGATTGAGACAAACAGTTACAGGGACAACGGATCGAGTGTGCTATGGTTCAGTGATGAAGATCTGCCGGGCCAGGATATGCATGAGTGCGTTCTGAGAATAACTCCTTACTGTCCTGATGGACCGGGTATCAGTGGTCTATCAAATATTTTTCGTGTGGATAACAATGTTCCTCCAACACTCTATCTATCCACATCCCGCAAAGAATCAGATGGAAAATATAACATCCTTTACTCTGTAGACGATCCCGAAGGTGATATAATTCAGCTTCAGGCCCAGTATTCTGTCGATAACCAGGCAACCTGGGAAAATGCTCATCTGAGCGGCAGTATTTTCGAGATCGCACCCTGGTTCTACGGTGAACCGGTTACATGGAATGCAGGCTATGATCTCGGTTATGTTGACTTTGAGAACATCTCCCTCAGGGTAAGGGCAGCTGATTCAGATCCAGGACCATGGAGTGTACTGGGTAATCTCCATCTTGACTCCGACAGGCTTCCATCAGGCCAGATCATTGCGCCAGATGAAGAAGTCTCAGGTCGGATATCATTGGGAGTCAGGCTCGCAGATCCAGAGGAAAACCCGCTTGAGGTTCATTACGAGTTTTCTCTTGACGGCGGAGATAGCTGGCAAGCAGCAACGGTATCTGAAAGTTCGATTCCCTGCACAGGTTCTTACCAGTTTGACATAATCTGGGAATCAGAAATTGATGCCCCTGGATTCGACGGTAATCAGGTGCGTTTCAGAGCAATTCCAGAAGATATCGACAGAGGCATTGCTGTTCCATCCTCTCCATTCCATCTGGACAATAACAGATCTCCATCCATCGAAATCACTTCTCCCGGCAGATGGGAAACATTCAGAGGTCTCATACCGGTCACATTCCATATCGTTGATCCAGAGGAGGAGGAGGTTTTTCTTGAACTCGAATACAGGATTGATGGTGCGGTAACGTGGATTTCAGCCACTGGTCTGGACAGAAGAAATTTCCTCACTTCTACATCGCAGAATTTCACAGTCAACTGGAACAGTACTGAAGATCTTCCGGGAATGGAAAGAGATGAACTGGAGATAAGAGTGGCCGCGATTGATGGTGATACAGTTTTTTCGGAAGCGATAGGACCACTTTCACTCGATAATACCAGAACACCGTCAGTCATGCAGGCTGCTGTCAGCTACATCTCTGCTGAAACCGGTACAGTATCGATTTCATTCGAATTATCAGACCCTGAGGAGCGGGCTCTGGATCTTATAGTAGCATTCAGCACCGATGAAGGTCAATCCTGGGCTGAGGCAGCGGTATCGGGAGACCTGTTCGGCAGATACAGCAGTAATTACGAGGGTAAATTCGATTGGCATTACAACCTGGATCTGGGTGGAGTGAGTGGCTCAGTAAGGCTGAAAATCACTCCCGTTTCAGGAGCTGCTCTTGGCACTCCGCGAATACTGGAAATGGCTTTCAGGTAAACAATCCTGAAATATCAGACTTGCCACCTGTAAGAACTGCGGTTAATGGTGCTCTTTCTCTGATTGCATGCAGCATGGAATGTGCGATTAAACGTATATCCCATTGAGCATGAGAATCTTCCCTGAGCCGGGAAAAATGGTAGAGTTCCCTGCCGTTGATATTTATAACAACCCTTCGTCTATGGGCATTTGTAAGCATGTATGGATAAAATACACCCAGAGAACCGGAGGTCTCCTCAGATATCCTGATACCCTCCATGAAGTCACTTCCAAGTCCTGCCCTGGAAATGCTTGCTGGAACAGTCACTCCAAGAACAGGATCGTACACTGAAACGAGTCGGGTACACATTCGGTGCCTTTTCATCTGAGCGTATGCTGAGGCGGAAAGAATCAGTTCAAATTCCGCATTGAAAAATTCCCAGCACCTCGGAACAGAATCATGTATACCCAGTCCTGAAAGAGCATCCATGAACAGTTTCTTTCTTTCCCCGGAATTAAGTTCAACCCATATCCTTCCGGCGACTTCAATCGGAACCCCCTTTAAACGCTGCAACAGTAATGATCCAACTTTAGAATCATCATCACAATCCACAAGCACCACATCACTTGCGGCAGCTGAATCAACAGGAGACATGGAATGAGCAAAACTATCCATGGCTGTCGGCTCCAGAAAAAGAAACAGCGATGGAGAGGCTTCCATTACGAGTTCAAGAAACTTCTCCGACAGCTTTCTGACTTCTGCGAATGGATGGCTGGACAATCTTCTGATAATAAGCTCGAGTTCCCGCGCATTGGCAGTCATCCCCATCTGGCATGAAGTTGCAAGGGGAAGAATGTATCGTGCGTCTTCTTTTGCAGTATCTCTATCCGCTCCACTTTCTATTAATCCGCTGTAAAGCTTTTCATATATTCCAAACAGATTCTCAGCAGTTCCGCGAAATCTGACTTCATCATCCCCGCCAAGCTCAGGCGGCAGGATGAGATCTTTTCCAATACGAATGTATCTCTGGGATTTCTCGGTAAAACTGGCCATCCTGAAATTCTGCAGTTCCTCAGCGGCAAGTCTTGAAATATCGATGACATCAAAATTGAAAACAGCATGTTCAGCAACTGAGCCGTGACCGTACTCAAAGACAATCCGCTGATTGGATGCTCTGGCCTTTTCAACTTCCCCGGCCGCTTCCTTCCTGAGAACATCTATCGGCCTTGGATCTCGGCTGATTCGAGCGTAGGAAGCGGAAAGCGTTTCAGGAGTTCCCCCGCCATTCTGGATATCCGTATTGAATCCCGCCAGCTCGATTCTCATTTCATTCCTCTCTTCCGGATACAACTGCTGCAGTATATGCCGCTAAAGGGTGTTCGAACGGAAGCCTTTCAAGCATCAGGTATCTGAGTTCGCGCATTCTCTGCGATAGAGAAGGAAGAAGAAGTATCTTTTTCCACCACCCTATTAATTTTCCGACATCCAGAATATAAGGCTGTAGATCAATACCACTCTGGGCATCCTGTATATTTTCAACAAATCCGTCCATTATGGATGATATCCTCTCCAGATCTGTCATCAAATCTTCAGAAGCTCCATCAGTAACAGCACTGCTCATCCTCTTCAGAAGCTTTTCTGCTTCCGTACCGGCAGACCATGGAAGGTGATGAAATTCACCAAGCAGCTTCCAGGCTGCCCTGTCATTCCCAAGCTCATCAGGCCAGCAGTCTTCAATTCCTGACGCAAGCAGAATCTCATGAACCGCATGAAGAGCTGCCGGAAAACAGGATGATGGATTCAGAAGAAACGAGTGTCCGCAAGGTATTCTGCTACTGAGTCCTCCAAGAAATATTCTTCTGAGCGTGTAGTCATCTGCCAGAAGGTTATCCCAGAGAACCGGCTGCCTTCCCAGCAGTTCCTCAGCTCGAATGAGAGAAGTGGAATCCAGCTTTCTTGAAATGACAGCTTCACCTGTCCAGAACAGATTCCATCTCTCAGAAAGATTATGCTTCAGAAAATGAAGATACTCTTCTCCATTGAGTGTTTCTATTAGTTCAGAACAATAGACGGACGGACACATATAAACCTGACAATCGAAATCAGCCAGTGCTTTCTCCGCCAGTTCAATCTGTCGAAATGCCAGTTCAGGGTCAGCCTTATCAGGAACGTCGTCGAAGAGAATGCAGATTCCGAATGCTCCGGCGGAAAGTGCCTTATCCGCCTTTCTTCGAATAAACTCAATATCGTCATCCTTGAATTGCCATGGACTTATTCCGAAGATGAACTTCACGCCGGCCTGACATGATTTTCGAATGTTTGAAGCAAGAGGTTCAAAGCTGCCACGAGGGTATTCCTGCCGCCATTTCAGCCTGTGATATGGATCATTCTTGGGCGCGTACATGTAAACAGGATCATCAAGCATTGATAGGCAGCTGATAATAATATCTCTCTCTTTCGAGGTGTAAGGCCTGCCGTAAAAACCTTCGACAACTCCTCTAATCATGCCCTCTTCCAATCCTGTAATCGTTGACTTCCGAAGTTCCTTTTCCTAGCTTTGATGCTTGAATCTACAGTAATTTTCCCTTCTCTGAAATACCTTCATGTATTGAGAGGATCATATGACCCGAAAGATAGTAGAATCTGTTCCAAATATCTCTGAGGGACAGAACATGGACCTGATAAACGAAGTCGTGAAGGCGGCAGATTCCATAAGCGGAGCAAAGGTTCTTGATGTCGACCCCGGAGCAGCAACGAACAGAACTGTTATCACCATTGCCGGCGCTCCGGATGCAGTCATGAACGCATCATTCGAGTTAATTAAAAAAGCCGGTGAACTGATCGACATGAGAAAGCAGACCGGTGAACATCCTCGTCACGGAGCAACTGATGTCTGCCCATTCGTTCCGGTCTCAGGTGTTACCATGGAGGATTGCGCGGAATTAGCCCGGAGACTTGGCAAACGAGTCGGCGAGGAACTCCTGATTCCGGTTTATCTCTACGAAAAAGCCGCTTCGAAACCTGAATGGGAAAAGCTGCCCAACATTCGAGAAGGAGAATATGAGGCTCTCCCGGACAAACTCGGTAAACAGGAATGGACACCGGATTTCGGTCCGAATGAATGGAACGAGAGGGTTGCCAGAACAGGTGTCTGCACGATAGGAGCAAGGAATTTCCTCATTGCTTACAACGTGAACCTGAATACAAAAGATCCCGGTATAGCCCGTGACATAGGCCTCACTATCCGTGATACCGGAAG
The DNA here is from genome assembly GCA_021108435.1 of Candidatus Aegiribacteria sp. Classification (NCBI taxonomy): domain Bacteria; kingdom Pseudomonadati; genus Candidatus Aegiribacteria; species Candidatus Aegiribacteria sp. The sequence continues at coordinate 337 of JAIOQY010000071.1, read as the reverse complement.
ATTCAGAAGGGACAGTAACTGGAAATTCGTCAGGGATGAAGATGGAAATAAAGTGAATCAGCCCGGAAAGCTCCAGTACTGCAAGTCAACAGGCTGGTATATAAAAGAATATGATACTGCTCAGGTTACGATGAACCTTACCGATCTATCCGTTACTCCTCTGCATGCTGGATATGAAGCGGTACTTGAAGAAGCGGAAAAACTCGGAACCAGAGTAACAGGATCGGAAGTGGTGGGGCTTCTCCCCCTTTCAGCAATGCTCGAAGCAGGAAGATTCTATCTTGAAAAGCAGGATTCGGGTCTGTCCTCTGTTGGAAGACAGGGAAAAACTACCGGT
>JAIOQY010000070.1 GCA_021108435.1 Candidatus Aegiribacteria sp. | reverse complement strand
GGCAAGAATAATACAGTCTGCTGATTCGATTTTTTGAATAATAATATCTCTGTTATCATTTAAAGGACAAAAACATTCTCCTTTTGATATACATAAGAAACATCCTTTACAATGCTGAAAATCCATATCCTTCAAAAATAGATATTCATATTCGCATTCTTTTGTATATGCTTTGTGATATTCTTCAATTTTCTTTATTACATTGTAGGTGTTCTTTTTCCTAAGACTACCGATAATAGCAAGAATTTTCATAGTTCTTATCACTCCATATTAGCAGGATAAACACAATTGCGTTTATTCTTACTATACACATAACGACTAAGCTCACCTGCCGCTATGAAGCGTAACGGAATAGCGGTCAGGTGCAACGCCTTATTATAAATATACCCTATTTTTCGCTTTGGTTTTATTTGCATATTAAGTATTTTGCAACGAACGAATGCGCTCTATAGTTTTTTCAGCAACTTTCTTGTTTTTGGCAAAGTAGCGCTCCATACGTTTAATAAGTTCTTTTTGTTTTTCTCTATCATTCGAATAGTAATCATTTCCTAATATCTGTTTTACCCAAACCAGATTAGATTCTACTTCTTCAGGAATCCGTTCTCCGTCATGACGAACTGCATCATTTGGACATACATCATGACAAACCCCACATCGTATGCATTTACTTTCGTATATAAACGCAACGCCTTCGTCTAATGAAATAGCACCAACACAACATTCATTAACACATATTTGGCAACCCGTGCACATTTTTTCACTTATCCAAGGCATTACATTATCTCCTTATATTTTTTCATTTTATAACTATGATTATGTGGATTCTACATTTGCTTGTATTTCATTAATTCCAAAACTTTATATCTTCACTTGAAGATGAATCAAGGATAGTAATCATACAATGGACAGCTTAACACGTCTACATAACACCCTGATACACTTGGATTAGTGGCATCTACATTATCCTGGATTTCAATATTCCTATCGCAGTTGCGAGGCTTAAAATGTCATTTGAAGGTAATCGATGTGTTACAGATACTCTGGATTCCAGATGTAATTGTATTTAATATGCAATGCTGGGGTTTTTTTCTAGTACTGTCCCATTTTGTTGAGTCTTTTCGCTTTTCTCTCGAACAGTCTGAAAATGGAAAGTCCGATAAAAAGATAGAGAAGGCTGTTTCCAATGACGAACAGATACCACCAGAGCGGAAAAGATGTTCCGTGTACTATATGCGCGTTGATCGTATGCGCTCCTGCTACGAATGGCAGGAATGAGAAAGCTGTCAGGGGATAGACTGGAAGCAGCATCAGACCGATCAATCCGAATGAAAGTATTCCGTTAACCGCACCGATTTTTTTATGGATCAGACCCACACCGCCAAGCATGAAACCTATTCCATTCAGAGAAAGCACCGAAACAAACAGAATCAGATAGAAGTAAAGAAGGTTGACCGAAAGGATTCTTCCGGTGGTCAGCATCGTAAGGTACAGCATCAGTGTGAGTATAACAAAATTGAACAGAGTATTGGTTATTGCTTTAAAGAAGAAGATAATATCTGCGCCGTAAGGGGAGAGGTATATCTGCTCAAGAGTACCCCTCTGAGATTCGGAGAGAACTACACTCCCGGTTCCCTGAAGTGAGAACATCGCGCTCATCCATAGAACGTACCCGATAACCATGGAATCCAGTGAAGATTGATTGATGCCGACGCCGGCGATGGATTTCGCGCCCCAGAACATACCGAGAAAAATGATGTACATAACTACGACCATGGCACCGGTATTGAACAGGTATCTTTTCAGCTCCCATCCCAGCATCCGTATTTCCACGATAAATACGTTCAGAATGCTCATATCACTCCGGTTCATCATTGATCACATTCAGGAAAATGTCCTCCAGATCGCTTTCGACAGTACTGAAATCGGTTATTTCTAAATCGGCTGATCTCAATATCTCCAGGAGATCATATATCAGCATCGCGCTTTTCAGAAATATTATCAATCTGCAGCCGTTATCGGAATTCTCTACGGTGAGTTCACCAAGTTCCTCTATCCTTCTGATGCTGTTCTGGTCAGGGTCAGTTGCAATATCAAGATTTAAAACTTTTCTTGAGAATTTCATTTTCAGGCTCTGGATAGTCTCATGGGTGAGGATTCTACCCTCCTTGATAATAAGTACCCTGTCACATACGGATTCTATGAAATCCATATCGTGAGATGTTACAAGGATGGATTTGCCGGACTTCTGTACTACTTCCTTGAGCCAGTTTCGCATTACCCTTGAAATCTCAACATCCAGTCCAAGAGTGGGTTCGTCCAGAAGAAGTATGTCAGGGTCATGAATGAAAGCACAGGCAAGGGCGACTTTCTGTTTCATACCCTTGGAGAACTCGCGGATTTCCTTTTTTCCTACATCTGCAAGTCCCAGCTCATGGAGAAGAGTATTCATACGTTCTTTAATATGCGAATGAGACAAGCCTTTGAGGCCGGCGAAATATTTCATGTTTTCTTCGGGGGAGAGGTGCCAGTAAACATTTCTTGCGCCTTCAAGAACAGCCCCCGTGTTTCTGAGAATCTTCAGATGGTCTTTTTTTACATCCATACCTGAAACATGAATATCTCCGTTGTCAAAGAGTATTAAACCTAGAATTGATTTGAGTGTTGTGGTTTTTCCTGACCCGTTCGGTCCGAGTATTCCAA